>NZ_JBHXML010000002.1:41731-92638 GCF_042720345.1 Kitasatospora sp. NPDC058478
AGACCGCAGAGGTCTTCGCCCTGACCGTCGACGGCACCATGGCCCACATCTACAACACCAACGGCGCAGGCTGGTCCACCTGGTCACTCATCGGCGCCGGGGGGCACTTCACGGGCACTCCCGCCGTGGTCTACAACCCGGTCACCAATGCCGTTGAGCTCTTTGCGATCGGTACGGACCGATCGCTGTACCGCACCACCTGGACCCGTGTCACCGGTTGGGGGTCCTGGACGATGACCGGCGACTGGAAGTTCACCGACAGCCCCACCACCGTCTACAACCCGGACACCAAGACCGCAGAGGTCTTCGCCCTGACCGTCGACGGCACCATGGCCCACATCTACAACACCAACGGCGCAGGCTGGTCCACCTGGTCACTCATCGGCCCCAGCGACTGGAAGTTCGCCGGCACCCCCGCAGTCCTGTACAACCCGATCACCAACGCCCTCGAACTCTTCGCGACCGGCACGGACCGATCCCTGTACCGCACCACCTGGACCCGAACCAAAGGCTGGGAAGCCTGGACGATGACCGGCGGCTGGAAGTTCACCGAGAGCCCCACCACCGTCTACAACCCGGACACCAAGACCGCAGAGGTCTTCGCCCGCATCACCGGCCTCATGGCCCACGCATCCAACGCCAACGGCGCAGGCTGGTCCGACTGGTCCATCATGGTCCGCCGGGCACCCAAGTGACCGTACAGCCGACCACCCGAGGGCCCCGTACCCCTCAGCCCGTGTCCGCAGTTCCTCGACCGTCGAGGCTCACAAGCCGTCAAGGCCGGCAGGGGGAGATCCTGATGTTTCGCTCACGCTCACGTACCGCCTGGACGACCGGGGCCGTCACCGCCGCCGTCCTCACCAGTGCCCTGCTCACCGGCACGCCCGCGCCAGCCGTCAGCGGTGACACCCCGCCGACCGGCTCCTACGCGTTCACCGCCAAGATCGACATCGGCGATGGCACACGCGCCTGCAGCGGCGCCCTGATCGACCCGTTCTGGGTCGTCACCGCCGCCTCCTGCTTCGCCGACAACCCCGACCAGCCGGCAACCGTCCCCGCCGGCCCACCCGCCCTCAAGACCACCGCCACCCTCGGCCGCACCGACCCCACCACCACGGGCCAGGTCCGCGACGTAGCCGAACTCGTCCCCCGCACCGACCGCGACCTCGTGCTGGCCCGGCTCGCCGCCCCCGTCACCGACATCACTCCCCTGTCCGTCGCCACCGGGGCACCCGTCCAGGGTGAAACCCTGCACGTCGTCGGCTACGGCCGGACCCGGACGGAATGGGTGCCCGACAAACTCCACGGCGCGACCTTCGGCGTGAACGCGGTCACCGCCACCGGCATCGCCATCACGGGCGTCGCACCGGCCGGCGCGGCCGTCTGCAAGGGCGACACCGGAGGCCCCGCCGTTCGCGAGACGGGCGGCACCGTCCAACTCGTCGCCGTCAGCAGCACCTCCTGGCAGAAGGGCTGCCTCGGCAGCACCGAAACCGCCCGCGACGGCGCCGTGAGCACTCGCACCGACGACCTCGTCGACTGGATCAAGTTCGTCCGGTCCGGCACGATGCCGCCCCAGGCACCCGGCGTCCTGCGCTGGTTCCTCTCCGACTCCGCCCAGTCGGATGTCTCCACCCGGGCGACGTTCGACTTCGGGAAGAGCCCGATGCTGCCGCTGACGGGCAACTGGGACGGCATCGGCGGGGACACCCCCGGCGCCTACGACCCCACCACCGCCCACTTCTACCTGACGAACTCGCTCGACGGTGGCCCCAGCAGCACCGACTTCGGGTTCGGAAATCCGGGCGACGTCCCCGTGGTCGGCCGGTGGGACGGCGGACGCACCAGCGAGGTCGGGATCTACCGCCCCAGCACAGGCGCGTTCCACCTGCGCCACCACGACGGCACCGTGACGTCCTTCAGGCTCGGCGACGGCGGCAACTGGAAGCCGATCGCCGGAGACTGGACGCACAAGGGCTTCGACACCCCGGGGCTGTTCAACCCCGACACCGCCACCTTCTACCTCGTGAACTCCATCCACGACGGCGAGGCCGACATCACGTTCAGGTTCGGTGACCGGGGGGACACACCCATCGCCGGAGACTGGAACGGCAGCGGCACCACCCAGGTCGGCGTCTACCACGCCGCCGGCAGTGTCTTCCGCTTCCGCGGCGCCGCCGCCGACGGATCCACCACCCTCGTCTCCTACGGCGACAGCGGGTTCCCGGTCACGGGAGACTGGAGCGGCAACGGCAGGTCGACCCAGGGCATCGTCGTCCCCGGCCGCTGAACCATCTCCACCCCGGCCAGCAGCACCTCCTGACCGCCATCGGCATCACACCAGCCCACGCCGTCCTCGACCTACCAACAACCAGCGGACGGGGTGGGGCGGGAGCCAGGCCGGATTGCGAGGCCGACGGGCTATCTGGCGGCGGCCGCGTGCGTGTCGTCTTCGTCGCCGAGGCCCGGGCCCGCGGCAAGAGCTGCGGGCCGCGCGGGCAGAGGACGGGTCCAGCGGCGCCGCCGAGGTCAGGTGGAGTGACTCCGCGACCTGAGTCAACTTCCTTGCCAGTTGGTATTGATGATGTATGGTCAGGTCAGTTTTGCAGGTCACGGCGGTGACGCTGCCGGTGGCGCCGGTCCCGGTGTATCACCCCGGGAAGGACTCCGGGATCGACCGCCGCCTGACCGGTCCGTCGTCGACGGTGTGACACCGGTGATCGGCATTGGGAGGGGCATCATGAACGGCAGGATCGTGACTCTGCTCGGCGTACCCGTACTGCTCGCGGGGGCGGTGCTCGCAGCGGCCCCGGCGCACGCCGGCACCGGGGTGCGGATCGACGGCGCGACCGTTTCCGGTGGCGCCTCGGCGACGGTGAACGTCACCATCGCGTACTCCTGCGACGCCGGCGGCTTCGTCGCGTCCGCGACCGTGACCACCGAGGACCGTACGTCCGGCGCCCTTGGCTACGCCCGTTTCACCCCGAACTGCACGGGCGCGAATGTCGAAGTGACCGTCCCGGTCACGACTTTGAACCAGAGCCGCTACGTCGCGGGTGACACGGCCGCCGTGCGGGCCTCATTGCTCGACGCGACCGACACCGAGGTGGTCGGGACCATCACCCGGCTCACCGTCGGTACCGCGTAGCCGGGCCGGCTGCGGGCGGCGGGCCGCACGGGCCGGGGAGCGCTCGTGCGGGCCGCCGCCGCGGTACGGGGTGCGGGCTACGGGGTGCGGGCTACTTCTTGGCCGGTGCCTTCGGGACGGCGTTGTACGGGTTGTGGTGGTGGTCGCCGATGTGCAGTTGCTCCTCCGGCGCGCCGGCGAGCTTGGGCAGGACGTGGGTGCCGGTCGGGTCGGTGATGACGATGGCGTCGCCGTCGCGGCGCACGTCGTGCGGAGAGCCCTTGGCGTAGGAGGCGAGCTCCGCGCCCGGGCCGGTGGGGGTCGAGTCGGCCACCGTACCGAACACGTTCGTGGGCAGCGTCAGTGCGGTCGCCGTCGCGCCGAGCGTGGTGTTCGCGGACTGCTCGCCGCCGTACGCGGCGCCGAAGGTGGCGCCGCCGGTGACGGTGGTGCCGGCGGGCACGGTGACCGGCACGGCGGTGCCGGAGGTCCCCTGGAGGGTGACCACGCCGCCCTGGATGTAGCCGGTGGCCGAGCCCGTGTTCTGGGCCTGCTGCCAGCCGGCCTGCTGCTGGAGGACCGTGCCGGAGTCGGTGAGGGTCTGGTTGACCACCGGGGTGTCCGCGGTGAACCAGGTGCGGTAGGTGGACAGGATGCCGGTGAGGGTCTGCAGGGCCAGCTTGTCGTCGGTCAGGTTGGACTGGTGCATGAAGAAGGGCCGCGGGTCGTTGGACAGCACGTATCCGAGGGTGATCCTGACCTGCAGCGGCAGGACGTAGCTCGACCAGGCGGTGTTCGGGTCCAGCGGTGCGATGCAGGTCGTGGTGGCCGGGTTGGCCTCGCAGTTGCCGCTGCCGCCGTTCGCCTTGGAGGTGTAGAGCCAGTTGTACTCGCTCACCTCGTCGGCCTGGGTGGAGACGTTGTAGAACACGTTGACCGGGTGGCGCGGGGTGCCGAGCGCGGAGGCGATCTGACGCTGCCCGCTCTCGCGGGAGGCGTCGACGCCGAGCCACTGGATGTTGTCGGCGCTCAGCGCGGCCAGGAAGTTCGGGTTGTCGTCGGGCTGCTGCGGCAGCATCACGGTGCCGGAGTGTTCACCCGCGACCAGCTCGTTCGGCCGGAACGGGAGGCCGTTGGCCTGGGCGAACTGGATGTTCTGGGTGATCTGGGAGCTGATGGTGGGCTGGTCGACGTATTCGATGGCGCCCGAGGCGTCGGTCTGGCACCGCCAGGGGATCACCGAGAAGTCCTGCACGCAGCCCAGGAACGGGTGGTCGTAGGTGTGGTTGACCCACCGGAAGCTGTTCTTGTTCGCCAGCAGCGCGTCGCTCAGCGGGTCGTCGCCGCCCTGCTCCTCCTGGTACTCGACACCCGGGCCGGCGTTGAACAGGAAGTCCAGGGTGTAGCCGTTCTGCTGCTGCCAGTTCACCGTGTCGGTGACGTCGGAGGCGGCCATCCGGATGGGCGTGGTGTCCGGTACGCCGGCGGCGCAGTCGCCTTCGCCCGGGGTGCACTTGCCGCTCTGGCTCCACCGGGAGTTGGCGTTGAACAGGTCGTCGATGTGTGCCGAGAAGTAGTTGCGCCAGTAGCCCAGGTGGACGCCCCGCGTCACCCAGTCGACGATCCCGTGCGCGAGCAGCCGGAACTGCTGCTGGTCGTAGTTGTACGCGAAGGTGAGGACCAACTGCTGGCGGCCGCCGCTGGTGTAGACGCCCGCGAGCACGCCCTGCGTCGAGGTGCCGGGCACCGTCTCGGTGAGGAACGGTTCGAAGTGCGAGCCGGTGGCCGGGTTGTCGGGCACCGGCGTGGCCAGCGCGCCGTACGAGCCGCTGCCGCCCGCGGTGCCCTCGAACGGCACCGGGCCGTTGAGGTAGCGGAAGGCGTCGGCCCGGGCGGAGGAGGAGGCGGTGGCGGTGGTCGCGTCGAGCGAACCGGTCCACGCAGGCGTGTTCAGACCGGTGTTGGTGCCCGGCCACACGTAGGAGTCGACCTGTCGGACGTGGTAGGCCTGCTCGTAGCCGGTGAGGGCGGAGAGTTCGGCGGTGGAGAGCCGGCTCGGCGCGTCGTTGGGCAGGACGACGCCCTCGAAGTGGCCGTGCGGCGTGCCGTCGGCCAGCGCGTCGGCGAGGAAGGACGCCGTGAGGGTGGCGCGGTTGCTGCTGGTGAGGTCGACCACGGTGGTCGGCACACCCTCGGAGACCAGTTGCTTGTGGATGCCCTCGACCCACGGGTTGCCGTCGGTGACGACGAGGACGTTCAGGTCGACCCGGGAGGTCGCGGCCGCGGCCGGGACGACCGTACCGAGGGATATCACCGCGCCGGCCACGACCAGCGCGATCAGCGGCAGCGCGCGGAACGGCGTCCGGCCCGCGCGCGGGGCAGGACGGGGTTTCAGGAGTCTCATGGCGCCCACCCTGGCGCAGCGGGCGGTCGCTACGGCCGCGTTCCGACAGACCTTGACCGATCGATGGCGGGGTTTTTGGAAACGGTTCTCGTTTCGGAAGCCTCCCCGTAACCGGCCTGCACACCTACGGCCCTGAGGCCCGGTCAGAACCGGACGCGCCGGGCGGGCCGGGCGCACCGGGCGGACCGCGGCACCGGGGGTTGTCTGCGGCGGTGCGTATCGTCCGGGGCAACAGGCGCCACAGGAGCGAGAAGGAAGGGGCGGGAATGGACGAGGTCAGGCCGGGGACGCGCGAGTACCTCGACGGACGTGCGCCGCCAACGGCTCGACCACGCCCACAAGGCCGCCCTCGGGCTGGTCCGTGAGCACGACTTCATCGCGCACGAGGACCTGAAGATCCGCAACATGCTCGCGGCCCCCGCGCCGAAGCCCGACCCCGACCAACCCGGCGTCTTCCTGCCCAACGGCGCCGCGGCCAAGGCCGGACTCAACCGCTCGATCTCGGATGCCGGCTGGGGGGTGTTCCTGACGATCCTGCACGCCAAGGCTGAAAGCGCCGGACGGGAAGTCATCGCCGTGGACCCCCGCAACACCTCCCGCGAGTGCCCTGAATGCGGGCACACCGCGAAGGAGAACCGGCCCACTCAGGAGAAGTTCCACTGCGTCGCCTGCGGCCACCGCGCGCACGCCGACACGGTAGGAGCCATCAACGTTCTACGGGCCGGGCTGGCCCGTCGCGACGCCCGCCAGGGTTAACGAGAAGCCCCGGCGTTTACGCCGGGGAGGAGTCACTCGCGCACGCTAACAGGTGGTCAACCCAGCCGATGCGGCGCCCCGAGACACAGCCCCAGGGCGGTGGGCACCGCCGAGACGATCGGCGGCAGGCTGGCTGGCGAGTTCCTCGCCAGCGACCTCACCGAGTAGTTTCTCAGCATCGACAACCCCTTCGTCGATGGATTCGGGCAGCGGACGATCCCTCCGTCCCTCTCCACCCCGGCGGAGGAGACCTCTCCACCCGGCACGCAACTGGCCGATAGGGCATCGCCCCCGACTCGGTGAAGGAACGCTGTCACACGCGGGATGAACAGCCCCCGCCGGCGTTGAGGAGAGAGGCTTCAGGTGGACAAACGCAACCGAACCCTGCCCCTGGCCAGGACTGTCGGTGTCATCTCACCGGTCCTCCTGCTCCACAACCACACCCCTTGGTGGGCGATCCTGCTCCTTGCCGCACCAGCCGGGGCCTGGACCGTACTCAACGCCGTCCTCCCCCAGTCCTCACACGACCGGCTGGAATGGTGGCGGGACCGCCGTCGCCACCAGCGCCTGCGAACAGCCCGCCGGGCCGGCGCGCCCTCGGAAACCCGCAGGCAATCCTGACCGACCGGATCAGGCCGGGAGCGGGCCGGCCATGGACGGGCGTGTCCCGCCACGGCAGGCCCGCTGACGGAACACCAACAGCCCGGCAGGGCGCAGCAGCCCACAGGCGCGCAGGGAGCACAGGGAGCACAGGGAGCACAGGGAACGCCGACAAGGACATCACGGAGTGACTGCCGATGGAAGACGAGGTCCGAGCAGTCTCCGTGCCCGGCAGCGACCACGGCGCCGAACGGAGCAGCAGCCGGGCCGGCCGTCCCCGCACAACCTCCTGCGGTGTCGGCGCCGACATGCGGGACAGGAAATTCTCCTGTCCTGGAGGCCTGAACGAGGTTACCCGGGCGGGAGCGCACCGAAGAATTTCCGGTCCCGGCGGAACCGACGGGGTCGGCAGGAACGGCGGGCCTCACAGAAATCGGCATCACCGAACCCGCCGACGCCGTGCTCCCCCACGCCATCGACACGGACACGATCCACACCGGCCCGGTCCGGACCGGAGCGCGGAGACAGGGAAGCCAGTGAGTGCGCACACGGTGAGGTGGCGTCGGCGCCGTCATCAGACCCAGCGTCGGCCTACGGCCTTCGCTCTCCTCAGCTGCGTACATTTGAACGCCCCCTGACCTGTGCCAGGGAACCTGGACCGCGTGTCACCGAAGGTAGGCCGACGGCGGTTTGCGCCAGTGGTGACGGACCACCGCAGATCAGTTGTTCTGTCGTAGGAGTGAGAGTCGCCGTTGGGCCTCGTCGCGAACCCCTGAATCTGCGTCCGACGTCAGCGCCTTGAGTTGCCGGATGAGCTCGGCCAGGCCGTTGCCGGTCATCCAGCGCGGGTCACAGTCAAGTTCCGCGCTGAGCTGGTCAGCGGTTCCCTGGTCGGTCGCGTTGGCTCGGGCGGCGAGCACGGCGCGTAGACCCGGTAGGTCCTCACGTGCCAACAGGGCCACGGCTGTCTCCGAGGTCACTGCGGTGTCTTGAGCGTCGAGCAAGAGGCGGTGAAGGACATCGGCGACGTCCTCGATCTGAGGTACTGCCGCCAGCCGACGCCCTGCAGCGGCCCTGACACTCCATGAGGGAGAGTCCGCGGCAACGAGCGAATCAATCGGCTCTCGATCTTGGAAATCTTTCATGTCACCAGCGTGCCAGGAGACGTCTCGACTGCGGTGGTCCATCTTCACTGTCACAAACCGCCGCCGGTCCAGGTTTCCTGGCACAGGACACCCCCAGCTGTTAAGCAGTCTCCCGACGATTGACTGGTCTCATCGAAGGCAGTCGACCTGGGCAGCGTGACCAGCGCGGACTGGTTTGACTGAGACGACAACCTCCAGGTCGCCCGCCCTGCCTCCGCTGGTTGACGTGGGGGCGACTTGGTCCGTCGAAACGAGCTGGCGTCCGACTGCCTTCGATGAGAGCGGTCAGCGATCACCGGGCCGGGGCCCTGCGGCTCGCACCGCACCGTGATGAGCACGTGGTGTGTGTGCCGGTGGAGACATGGCCCTGGGCGCCGGTGAGGCCGGTTTCCGAGAGGGGTCCGGGCGGTGGGCGGTCGACGAGGTCGGTAACCAGTCGACCGACTACTGCCCGGACCTCAGCTCGTGGCCGGCCGTCGCCGGCGCCCTGGACCAGGCCGGGGTCGTTCGCCCGTCCGGCTTCACGCACGAGATGGTATTTCGCCGCTGCCCGTCCTGCCGGCAGCTCGACATCGTGTGCGAGGAGGACTTCGTCTGCGTCTTCTGCGACGAGGCCATGCCGAAGGTTTGGAACGCCGACCGGCCCGGACCCTAGACGAAGCAGCGCGTGAACGCGGTGCGGGAAGGGGGTGCGAGGGCCGGGGGTGGCGAGGTGTCGTCAGTCGTCTTCCTGGTCGGGCGCGGGCTCGGTGAGTCCCTTGCGGCAGTGGCCGTGGCCGGGGTGCTTGTGGCAGTAGGAGTCCTTCTTCTCTCCCACGGTGATGGTGGCCTTGGCGGGTTCGCTGACGATCGGGTTCCCGTGCGGGTCGGTGGCCGCCGCGAACGCCACGTTGGTGATGTCGCAGCCCTTCTCGCCGCCGCCGCGGTTGTGGGCCGTCTTGCAGGCTTCGATGTCGGCCAGGGTGATCGTGTAGGTGCCGTGGCAGGTGGTGCCGGCCCCGGGCGTCAGCGTGGTCGCGGCGCAGCTGACGTCGGCGATGCGGTCGTCGTCGACCAGCACGCCGTGCAGGTCGGTGCTGCCGGTGTTGGTGACCGTGTAGGAGTACTCCACCGTGTCTCCGACGGCGAAGGGGCCGCGCGAGAGGACCCGCTTCTTCAGGGTGAGGTGCGGCGCCCCGATCGGCAGCGTCAGCTGGGTTTGCGGGGACGTGACCGGCTGGCCGTTCGCCGTACCGGTGGCGGTGGCGGTGTTGGTGACGGAGCCGGCCGTGGCGTCGTTCTCGGTGATCGTGTACGTGCCGTGGCAGGTGGTGCGGTCGCCCGGGCTCTCCGCCGGGGCGAGCGTGGTCGAGGGGCAGGTGATGTCGGTGACGTGGTCGTCGGTCACGTGGAGGCCGGTCAGCTCGGTGCCCCCGGTGTTCTGGACGGTGTAGCGGAAGGTGACCGTCTGCCCGACCGTGTAGGGGCCGGGCGTCTGCGCCTGCTTCTCGATGGCGAGGCCGGGCGGCCGTTCGATCGGCACGCTCTGCGAGGACGGCGGCGAGGAGACCGGCTGGCCGCCCGAGGTGCCGGTCGCGGTGGCCGTGTTGTCGATGGAACCGTGGGTCACGTCGGCGGTGGTGACGGTGTAGGTGGCGGTGCAGGTGACCGTATGGCCGCTCGCGAGCGTCGTCGTGGGACACGAGACCGGGCCGACCTTCGGGTCGTTGACGGCGAGGCCGGTGATGTCCGTGGCACCGGAGTTGGTGACCACGAAGTCGTACGGCACCCGCGTCCCGGCCACCAGGTCACCGGGCAGCGGCTGCCGGACCTGCTTGACGAGGTTCAACTGCGGCAACGGCTGGTTGCTGCTCACCACCACGTTGCGGATGAGGTGCACGTCGGTGAACAGGCCGGTGGAGGCCGCGAACCCGAACTTGTAGGTGGCGGGCACCGGTTGCGGAGCGGGCGTGCTGAGCACCTGGTGGGAGCCGGTGCCGTCGTTGAAGTCGACCGATACGGTGAGCACCGGGGCGGGCGTCGGGGTGAGCTCGACATGGACCCGGCGGCGCGAGGGTTCGAGCGCGGTCTCGGCCTGGGCGGGGGTGGCCCCCGGGGGCAGCGCGGTGAGCGGCCCTTGCAGGGTGCCCGGGAGCGTCGACGGCCAGGGTGCGGTGGTGCTGAAGTTGCTGGTGGTGGCGGTCAGGAAGCAGTAGCCCTCGATCCCGTCGCCCGGGCCGCGCACCGTGACCATGTTGGCCCCGGGACCGGGGACGCGGAACGCCGTCCCGGCGGGCGAGCGGGTGGGGCAGCCGTTGCCGCGGTGCTCCCAGTCGCCGAAGTAGTTCCCGAGGACATCGAGCCCCACGCCCAGGTAGCCGCGGTCGACACCGGGCAGGAAGGTGGCGGTGGGGTCGTCGTCGGGAAGCTTCTGCGCGTACCCGAGGCTGCCGCCGAAGGCGCCGGGGTGGGCCAGCGCGCCGTCGCCGTTCACCAGGAAGAACGAGATGCCGTCAGCGGGGTTGGCCGGGGTCGTGCTCCCGTACTGCCACTGGTCGAAGGTGACATCGAGGCCCTGGTTGGCGGGCAGCGCGTTGTTGTAGAGGACCGCGCCGGCCTGGTCGTTGGACGCGTCCGTCAGCCGCAGATAGCCGTGCGGCGCGCCGTCGGGGGGCGGCACCGGGCCCACGCCGCCCGGGCAGCCGCCCAGCGGATGGTCCCCGGGGCCGGGCGCGGCGGCAGCCGGCGCGCCGGTGAGACAGGCCGACCCCACGCCGGTGAACTCCGGGGCGGTGGCCTGGGTGAACGTCTCGCTGACCAGGGGCGAGCCGCCGGCCCGTGGCTGCGCCTGGGTGCCGGTGTCCAGGCACAGGGGCATTGCGGCGCCGACCATCAGGGCCAGGGCCCCTGCGGCGAGCCGGGCCGTCCGGACGCGCCGCAGGCGCTGCCCAGGAGGCGCCGAGTGCTGTTCATGTGTCATGTACCCACGTATAGCAGTCACTCTGAGTATTCAGAGTGAAGACAGGCTGTTATGAAATTGCCCTTCGGTGACTCCGCTGATTGCCGCGGGGGCGCTCGCGCGGGCGACAGGGCCCGATCCGGCCGCGCGGGGACTTGAAGCATCAGCGGTGCATTCCTCACTGCCATGAGGAGACCCGGGCCAGGACGGAGACATCCCAGGCTTCGAGAGTGTCCTCGAACCGGTGGTCTCGGCGGGCGCTTTGGTGGTGTGCACGATCCGGTCGCAGACTCGGCAGACGGCGGAACCGCTCTGCTGCCACCAGCGGCAGGTGGAGCGGACGGCGCACGGGGGAAGCGGAGCGTCCGGGTCGTCCGCGCCCACCTCGTACGCGGCATGGGCCACCGCGTCGCCGAGCGAGCAGCGGGACCCTTCCCACTGGCCGCACGCCGCTTCGACGCAGGGCCCGGCGAAGCGGAACCGTGCCTCGGGCGGGCGCAGACCGGGGGCGGAGGCCCGGGCCGTGAACTCGGCGTCCACCGTCAGCGGCGGGCGCAGTGCGGCGACGGTGCCGTCCTGCCGGACGATGCCGAGCAGTAGGTGGCCCGGGGCGCACAGGCTGCTCGGGCAGGTCGCCCCGGCTCGGGCCGGGCCGGCCTCGGTCTCGGTCACTACTACTCCTGCTCCATCTGCAACCCGATCGGCCCCGGCCGCTTCAGCAGCGCGTCCACCGCGTCGCCGGCAGAACCGGCCCCGCCGAGCGGCACCTCGCGCAGCGGCGGCGCGAGGTCGAGCTCGGCGACCTGGTCGAGGACGAGCCTTCGCACCGTGTCCCCGATCCGCTGCAGCACGTCCCCCTCCAGGTCGCCCTGGACGGTGACGCTGAATCCTCTTCCGGTCATGGACCTTCCTTTCCTCGGGGCAGTCGGCCGGGCCGACCGGGCCACTGACGGCGCCGGTCACCGAAGACGCTGCCAGGGGGACCCCGGGGCGGGCGAGCGCTGCCGGCCGGTTGGAGTGAGGCGGCGCGCAGCGGGCCCGCCGCCTGGTCGTTTCGGGCGTACGTCGGCGCGCAGCCCCTCGAAGGTCTGTGCACGATTGACCGGGGTCCGGAAGCCGCGCGACGTCGACCGAGGTGCTCCACCGGCCTGGACCCCTCCACCAGCGCACCGACGGGAGCACAGCATGACCGGGACCCCCGAGCCCTTCGACGACACCGCGGGGCTGCCGCCCCTGCCCGGCTGCGCCGAGGACGCGGCCGGCGCACTGAAGCAGATGTTCGTGGACCTGACCCAGGGCGTGCGGATGGCCCGCGGCCAGGACCCCGTCAAGCGGCCGGTGTTCCTCAAGCCGCACGGCGTGGCCCGTGGCACGCTCACCGTCGCCGACGACCTGCCGTCGGACCTGCGTGTCGGGTTCCTGGAGAGCGCCCGCACCCAGGCCGGCGGCCTGCCCGCCTGGGTGCGGTTCTCCAGCGACACCGTGCCCGGCGCTCCCGACCTGAAGACCACCCTCGGCGTCGGCATCAAGCTGTTCGGCGTGCCCGGCCCGAAGCTGCTGGAGGGTTACGCCGAGGCCGGCACCCAGGACCTGCTGCTGCAGAACTTCGACGTCTTCTTCGTCGACACCGCCCAGGACATGTGCGAGTTCACCAAGGCCGGTGTCATCGACGGAAGTTACGACAAGTACCTGGAAGCCCATCCGGTCACCGCCGGGATCCTCGACGCGATGGCCACGTTCGAGCAGAGCGTGCTGACCGCCACCTACTGGGGCGTCCTGCCCTACGCCTTCGGACCGGACCGCTTCGTCAAGTACAAGCTGGTGCCCGCCGGTTGCGAGCCGGCCGACCCGGCGGCGACACCGCCCGACGAGGACCCCGCCTACCTCGGCGCCGACCTGGTCCACCGGCTCAAGGCCGGTCCGGCGGCCTTCGACCTGATGCTCCAGTTCCGCACCGACGACGAGAAGATGCCGCTGGACCAGGCGACGGTGCGGTGGGAGGAGTCCGAGAGCGCCCCGGTGAAGGTGGCCCGGCTGACCTTCCAGCAGCAGGACGTCACGGCCCGCGGCCAGGCCGCGTACGGCGAGAACCTCTCCCTCAACCCGTGGCACGCTCTCGCCGAGCACACCCCGGTGGGAAGCATCGCCGAGGTGCGCAGGACGGTGTACCTGGCCTCGGCCGAACAGCGCCGCGACGTGAACGGCGTCCCGACGGCCGAGCCCGGCCCCGCCCGCCCGCAGATCACCCCGCCGGCGGCCCGCGACACCCGGATCGTCCGGGCCGCCGTGCACCCGGCCATCGGCGTGGCCCGGGTCGGCGACAGCACGATGGACGACTTCGTCCTCGGCCCCGAGGTCGACGATCCGGCCCCGCTGCCGGTCGGGAGCTACAAGGACGTCACCGGCGCCCTGAAGCGCCAGGGCGTCCGGTTCCGGGTGTACGGCTACAACGCCGCCGGCGAGCCGGTCGCCGAACTGACCGCCGACAACGCCGACCTGCGCTGGACCGTACACGTCGCCAACGCGAAGGCGGCCTGGTACCAGTTCCAGATCGCCCTCGACATCCCGGAGGCGAACCAGGCCGACGACAGCAACCTGCGCAACCCCAAGATCCAGGCCGACCAGCGCACGGACCTCCTGGTCATCGACCCCGGCCCCCGTTCGGTGCGCGGCCGCAACCGCTCCGACAAACCCGAGTACCGCTTCGACACCGGCACCTTCATGGGCAAGCCGGTCTACCTCGGGGAACTGCGCACCGACGACGGCGGCCGGCTGGTCTTCCTCGGCGGCCACGGCGTCTCGGCCTCCTCCACCGGCACCCCCGCCGACACCTTCGCCAACAACGACGGCTGGTACGACGACACCTCCGACGGCCCGGTCACCGCCGAGGTGAGCATCGACGGACGGCCGATCCCGGTCGAGCCGGCCTGGGTGGTGACCGCGCCCCCCAACTACGCGCCCGAACTCGCCTCGGTGCGCACGATGTACGACCTGGTGCGCGACTCCTTCTTCAGCGCCGGGCAGCTCCCCGAGCCGCCGCAGGTCTCGTTCACCCGCGACGTGCTGCCCGTGCTGCGCCGGCTGTCCGGCCTGCAGTGGGTCAACAAGGGCCTGTCCACCCAGTTCGGCTTCGGCGGGCGCGAGTACCTCCTCGACCCCGCCCGGGTCGCCGCGCTGGCCGACCCCTCGCCCGTCCAGCGGGAGCTGCGCCGGCAGATCTGGCTCTCCGTCCGCGACTACAACCGCGACGGCATGTCGCCGGTGCCCTGGCCTGCGGTCTACGGCGACGCGATGAACCTGCCGCCCCAGTCCGTGCGCCAGCACATGACGCTCTCCGCGCTGCAGTACCGCCTCCTGCAGCGGTGGGCCCGCGGGGACTTCGCCGACGACTACGACCCGACGGCCGCGCCGCCCGCCGCCCTCGACGACGTCCCGTTCGCCGAACAGCCCGGGACCCTCGACCGGGCGGCCCTGTCGTTCTGCCTCGCCGATGCCTTCCACCCCGGCTGCGAGCTGACCTGGCCGATGCGCCACATCACCCTGTACAGCAGCCCGTTCCGGGTGCGGCACCGCGACCCGCTGGCGCCCGCCCCGCCCGACTACGGCCAGACGCTGACGCCGGAGCTCGCGCTCTCCCTCGACGGCCCGCTGCACGCCCAGGGCCCGGGCGGCCTGACCCGGTGGATGGCGGTGCCGTGGCAGACCGACACGGCGAGCTGCCGGTCGGGCTACGAGTACAGCGTCTCGCTCGGCTTCGGCCCGTACGACCCGTACCTGCCGACCTTCTGGCCGGCCCGGGTGCCCAACCACGTGCTCGCCGAGGAGGACTACGAGGTGGTGATGGACACCACCCGCCCGATCGCCGACCGCCTGGCCGCGTTCCAGAACCGGCGGACCTGGCTCCGTTGGCTGCCCCGCGACTACATGGCCGCCATCAACGCGATGGTGCAGGACTTCGGCAAGCTCGGGGTGGTCGAGCGCCGGGTCGGCCCCACCGACGACCCCCGGCTGCCGGCGGAGGTCCTGGTGGAGTCCGAGGTGAGCTTCCCGGCCGAGCCCGCCCCGCCGGCCGGGCGCAACCTGATGACCGTGCACGTGGACCGCGGCGCCGACCCGGCCCTGGGCGCGGCCGCGCTGGCCACCGCGGCCACCATGGCGGACGCCCCCGACGAGGAGGTCTCGGTCGGGTTCATCGACAAGGTCAAGCGCCTGCGGCCCAACCGGTGACCCCTCACCCGCCGGTTCGCGTGCGCCCGTCCGGTCCGGTCGACGCCGTGGTCGCGGGCGGCGGACCGGCGGGCGCCGTGGCGGCGCTCGTCCTCGCCCGGGCCGGCCACCGCGTCACGCTCCTGGACGGCGGAGGCGGCCGGCACCGGCCGGGCGCCGCGTCGCCGGCCATGTCCCCGGCCGCGTCCCCGGCCATGTCCGCCACCGCGCCCCCGGTCGCGTCCGCCGCCGTGTTCTCCGCCCGACCCGTGTTCAAGATTGGGGAGTTCCTGCCGCCCGCCGCCCGGCCGCTGCTGGGCGATCTCGGGCTGCTGGAGGCCTTCCTGGCCTCCGGTCACCCCGTCTCCACCGGCACGTACGCCGCCTGGGGATCGGCCGCGCTGCACGGCCGCAGCCACCTGTTCGACCCGTACGGCCACGGCTGGCACCTCGACCGGCTCCGCTTCGACGCCTTCCTGCGGGACGCGGCCGTCACGGCCGGTGCCGAACTGCGGCAGGCCACCGTACTGGACCGGCTCGACGACCGGCTGACCGTCCGCGAGCCGGCCACCGGCGCCGTGACGGAGCTGTCCGCCCGCTGGACGGTGGACGCGACCGGCCGACGCTGTGTCATCGGCCGCCGCAACGGCCGCCGCTGGCGGCAGGACCGGCTCGTCGCCGCGTACGTCGTGTTCCCCGACCGCCGCCCGTCGCGCCCTTCGCGCCCGGGCCAACCGTCGGACCCGGGGCAACCGTCGGACCCGGCGGACGCCGAGGCCCGCACCCTGGTGGAGGCGGCGCCGCACGGCTGGTGGTACACCACCCGGATCCCGGCCGGGCGCCTGGTCGCCCATCTGACCGACGCCGACCTCGCCACCCCGTCCCTGCGCACCCCAGAGGGCTTCTGGCACGCGCTCAGTCGCACCGTCCACGTCCGGCGCCGCCTGACCGGGCACGGTCAGGCCGCGACACCCGTGCCGCGCTGGGCGCCGGCTCACGGCCTGCGGCTCACCCCGGCGGCCGGGCCCGGCTGGGTGGCGGCCGGGGACGCCGCCCTCGCCTTCGACCCGCTCTCCTCGCAGGGCATCCTCACCGCGCTGCACACCGGTGCCCGCGCCGGACGGGCCGTGGCCGACTGCCTCGCCGACGGGGGACGGACGACGGCAGCGCTCGCCGACTACACGGCGTTCCTGGACGGGATCGCGGCGGCCTACCGAAGAAATCACGGGTACGCCTATACCCAGGAGCAACGTTGGCCCCTGAGCCCCTTCTGGCGCCGCCGCCGTACAGGCGAACGGCCCCTGAGCGGCATAGCCTGAAAGGGCCGGAACGCTCGTCCAAGGAGTCAGCCATGACGACTCAGACGCTCGCCGTGCTGGACGCCACGGAGGTCACCCAAGCCATTCAGGACCTCCAGCACAGCGTCACCCTGATCGCCGGCAAGGTCACCGTGATCCGCGCCTACGTGAGCGGCGCGAGCGGCCCCGCCACCGGCGTGAACGGCACCGTGACCCTGCTCCGGTCACCCACCGACACCCCGATCACCGTTTCCTCGGCCAATACCGTCTCCCTCGATCCGACCGCGCCCAAGGACGTACCCACCCGTCGAGCCGACGCCGGCCTGAGCCTCAACTTCGTCGTGCCGAGCGCACTGACGGCCGAAGGGGCACTCAGCGTGAGCTCGATCTCCCTGACCGACACCATGACGGGCGCCGATGTCCCGTTCAACACCCCGCCCGGCGCCACCGCCGTCTGGTTCACGCAGTCCCCGCCGCTCCGGGTCCGAGTCCTGGGGCTGCGCTACACCATGGGCAACCCGCCAGTGACCTACACCCCGCGGGACATCGACTACACCTTCCTGATCAGCTGGCTCAAGCGCGCCTACCCGGTGGCCGACGTCATCGAAGCGCCGCACACCATCATCGACGTCACCGCCACCCCGCCGTTCCAGTGCACCGACACCAACGCCCAGCTCGCCGCAATCCGCGCGCTCGACATCAGCGCCGGCGGTGACCGGCGCACCCACTACCTCGGCCAGGCGGCCGACGGCGGGTTCTTCATGCGCGGATGCGCCTCCGGGGTGCCCGCCACACCCGACCCCACCACCGTCGCCTCGGCGCCGTGCGGTGCCGCGACGTGGGGCTGGGACTTCGACGGCACGTACGCCGACTGGTACGGCGGGCACGAACTCGGCCACACCTACGGCCGCAAGCACCCCGGATTCTGCGGAGAGTCGAAGGACGACCTGCAGAACTACCCGTTCCAGAACGGACAGCTGGCCAACGACGCGAACAGCTACGCCGGCTTCGACGTGGGCGACCCCCAGCTGAACCTGCCGATGGCCGCCCGGCCGGGGGTGCCGTGGCACGACGTCATGACCTACTGCAACTCCCAGTGGCCCTGCAGCTACACCTACGAGGGCATCCGCCAGCGCCTGCTGGCCGAGGGCTCCCTCGCAGCCGGCGCCCCGGCGCCGACCCCGGTGGCTCCGCTGCGCGAGGCCGCCCACGAACTGAGAGTCACCACACGAACCGGCGGCCGCCCCGACGACCGGTTCCCGCAACTCTCGGTGACCACCGCGGCGGCCCCGATGCCGGCGGCCGACGAAGCGGCACGGGGAGCGGGGCCCGACACCGGGCAGCTCGTCAGCGTGATCGGGACCGTCAACCTCACCCAGCGCGCCGGTGACATCCGCTTCGTCAATCCGGTGTCGGCCGCGGCCCGACAACCGGCCCAGCCGGCCCAGCCGGCCCCCGCCGGACGGGCCGGGCAGCCGGACGGCGCCGGCCCGGACGGCGAGGTGCCGGTGGTGCTGCGGATCCAGCAGGCAGGCGGTGCACCCCCGCAGGACTTCCCGGTCACGGTCAAGCTGTCGTCGGACCCGGAGCCGGGGCAGGACCGCACCGGACTGGTCGACGCGGTCCTCCCGGTGGGGGCCGATCCGGCGTCCGTCGAACTGCTCGTCGGAGGGCAGGTCGTGGACACCTTCCGCCCCGGAGCCCCGGCCCCGGCCCTGCGCGGCGCCCGTCCGACGACGGCGCAGGACGGGAACGTCGGGCTGGCCCTGGACTTCGGCCCGGCCCCGCAGGACGGTCAGACCTTCGCGACCCAGGTGAGCACGGATGGCGGACGGACCTGGCAGACCGTCGGGGTCGGCCTGAAGAACCCGACGATCACGATCGACCACAGCCAGTTCCCCCCGGGGACACAGGTTCAGGTCAGGGTCATCTCGACCAACGGCTTCACGAGCACGACATCGGACATCCAGAGCTTCCAGGTGTGAAGCCGCCCTGCCGCCGCCCGGCTGGACTGCACACCCCGGCCCCGGGACCACCCGACCCGGGACCGATCCCCGCACCAGGTGGACGGCTGCGCTCTCCATCACCCCTCGGGCCCGTCGGACATCCCGACGGGCCCGGGCGGAGAGGGACCGTCAGGTTGAAGCCGAACTCCGCCAGGTCGAGTTGCAGCTCCTGGCCGCCGAAGAACCCGAGCGCCGCCCTGACCAGCCTCAGGCCCGTCACGAAACCGTCGGCCGTCGCCTCCACCCGCGCTCCGAGCAGCGCCGCGCCGCCGGCCAGGACCGCCTCCCCGTCGGGTGTGTACTCGACGAGTTCCGCGTTCCGACGGTGGCCGTCGCCGGCGAACTCGCGCAGGGCAACCACGGTCTCCGCGTCCACGCAACACGGGCGGCTACCCGGCGGCGCGGATCAGCCGGTCGACTCCCGCCCGGCCTGCTCCTGCTCGGCCTCCACCTGGGCGTTCCACTCGCGCTTGGCCGCCCGCCAGGCCTCGTCGCTCTGACCGGACCGCCAGTAGCCCGAGACCGACATCCGCTCGCGCGGGATGCCCCGCTCCACGCGCAGCAGGCGCCGCAGTTCCTTCACGAAGCCTGCCTCGCCGTGCACGAACGCGGATGCCGCGCCGGCGGGGAATTCCAGCGCGCCCACCGCCTCGACCAGCGCCTCGCCCACCGGGCGCGCGCCGCGGTGCAGCCAGCTGATCTCGGCCCCGGCGGGCGAGACGATCTTCTGCTCCTCCGCGGCGTCCGCGACCTCGACGAAGGCGTGCACCACGGCATCGGCCGGCATCCGTTCCAGCGCCGCGGCAATCGCGGGCAGCGCGCTCTCGTCGCCCACCAGCAAGTGCCAGTCGGCACTCGGGTCGGGGGCGTAGCCGCCGCCGGGGCCCAGGAAGCGCACCGTCTCGCCGGGCTGTGCGCGGGCCGCCCATGGCCCGGCCAGGCCCTCGTCGCCGTGCACCACGAAGTCGATGGTCAGCTCGCGCAGGGCCGGGTCCCAGGCCCGCACGGTGTACGTCCGGGTGATCGGCCGCTGCTCCGGCGGGAACTCCTCGCGGATCCGCGCCATGTCGAAGGGCTCCGGGTAGCTCACGCCCTCGGGCGTGAAGAGCACCTTGACGTAGTGGTCGGTGAACTCGGTGGCGTCGAAGTCCTCCAACCCCGCACCGCCGAGGACCAGGCGCACCATGTGCGGTGTGATCCGCTCGGTGCGCAGCACCTGTGCTTCACGGGCCTGCGGTGTCCGGCGGGTCGGCTGGTCTGCCATGGTGCCCCCCTGGGCTGTGTGATCGCGCTTCTTGGTTAGGCTTGCCTAAGTTAGCACTCTTGAGGCGGTGCTCGGCTCAGGGGCGGCAGCCGATCCCCATTCCGTCCACGACCGGGAACATCACGCCCTGGCAGCCCTGGCGCGGAATGCGGACGCAGCAAGGGCGCGCGGATGCCTCCGCGGCCGGTGCGGCGCAGTCAGACCGCGCCGCGCGCCGGCCGGGAGTCGACGACCGAGGTCGCCGCTCGCAGAGGTCCGCTCAGAACCGGCGCGCTGTCCGAGACGGTTCCAACAGGCCGCCCGGGTGGACCTGACGATCAGTCAAGTCACGATCGCGGCAGAACGAATGGCGGGCGGCGACGGCGAGGACAGCGGCTTCCGCACGACCAGGTGCGGTCGGGCCTCAGGCGCGCCGCACCACGAAGGTGACCTCGGCGGTGTTCCCCTTGCCGCCGATCACCTCGCACGTGAGGCCCGCGCCGACAGTGCACTCGTTGATGTTCGACCCGGCATAGGGATTGCTCCAGTGGATCAACCCGTTCCAGGTGTCCACGCCGAAGCTGATCTGCCCCTCGGTGCCCGTCAGGAACCCGCACGACTCGGTTTTCCAGCTGGGGGCGACGTTCGGCAGGATGTAGCTCGGGGGCAGGGGGCTGCCGGCGGTCCAGCACCCGTGGGCCAGGGTGGCCGAGCCGAGGTAGAGCATGCTGCTGGTCTGGTTCGACAGGGTGACCTTGGTGCTGCGCACCGCGTAGCCGGCGGACGCCGTCGGGGTGGCCGACTGCGCTGTTCCGGCGCTGGGGGTGGCGGCCTGCGCCGCGGGAGCCAGGGCCAAGCCTGCGCTCAGCGCCAGGACGGCGGTCAGTACGGAGGACTGGACAACACGCTTCGAGGTCATGGCAGCCAACTCTCGATCGGAGGGTGGTCAGGTACATGTCTCAACGGGATGGCGGACCTCGTTGGTTCACCAACCGCCACGACGTACGGGAATGAGGGCCTGTGTGAGGTTGTGACCAGCCTTGTGGTCCCCCCTCCTCCGAGAGCGGAACAGGTAAGACCATTGGTTGTGACGCGTCGGCAACTCGCGGACGATCAGCGGACGATGATCGAGCCCCACCTGCCGGTCGGCAGGTTCAACCCGCACCCCGAGCGACTGCGGGAGCGCTCGGGCCGGTGTGCCAGCACCGCAGGCCGGCAACGCCACGACTCGCGGGAGCTCAGCAGTCGCGCTGGTGGATCGTGGGCCAGCGGGGGCAAGCACGGCAGACGAAGACGTAGACACCACCCACGTCGCCCATGGCCATCCCGTGGCTGCCGCCCTGCGCGGTATCGGACAGCTCCCGGCCGGAGCCGGGCTGCCCTGCTACGCCCGGGCCCTGCCACCAGCACCCGAAGCGGTGCGTCCTTTCTGTCCATGTCGCCCAGCGCGTATCGGCGCTACGAGGCGCCGGGATGGCCAGGAACGTCTCCCGCACCTCGGTCCGATTCTTCTCGGTCCGGTCGGCGAGGAAAGCGTCGACGGCGGCCAGGCAACGGCCGGTCGAGTCGGTCCGAACGGTTCGCGCCGGCCGGGGCCGGGACAGGCCTCACGGGCCGTCCCGCCCGTCGCCCGGTTGCGCTGCGTCCCGAGGGGGCGGTGGCGTCGCAGGAGGGCTGGGCGCAGCGGCGGGAGAGGCGGTCGCCGGACCGCGCGCGATGCGGGCGCGGCCGTCGGGCGGCAGGACGACGAGGTACTGCTGGTCGGTGTCCTCGACGCGCGCCAGCGTGACGGAGGTGCCGGCCGCCGCGAGCGCCTCGGCGGCCGGGCCGGCCGCCTCCGTCATCCGGTCGAGCCACGCGTAGGACCGGGTGAGGTCACGTGCCGGGCCGGTGCCCCAGAACGCGATCCGCGCGCCCCGGCGCAGCGCGGCGAGCAGGTCCGTCCGCAGCGGCCCGTCGTCGGCTTCCTGGAGGAGCAGGTCGTGCAGGCGTTCCTGCCCGCACGGCCGTGACGGCGCCGCCTCGGCCAGCGCCCGGCACTTCCGGCACGAGGCCAGGTCCTGCGGCCGGAAGTGGTGCAGGAAGAACGTCAGGTACTGGCCACGGATCCCGCACAGGGTCCGCCTCCCGTCCCCGGCGTGCCCGACACCGGGCACACCGTTGACCCCGACGAGGGGGAACTCGGCCGGCTCACGCGCCGCCGCGAACGACCAGGCCCCACCCGGCGCTTCGGTATCGGGAGAGTTGATCATGCCGGGCAGCATCCCACGCGGCCGGCGAACTGAGCGAGAGCCGGTCCCGAACCCGGCCTGGAGGATGCCTCCGCACACCGGGCACCAGTACCGCTGCCGGAGAGGGCACCGTTCCTCGCGGGCCTGCTCCGCCGGCAGCACGAGGGCGATGACATGTGCGGCCCACCGCCGCTGACGGCTTGCCGCGGCCCGGCGGGCTCCGTCGCCGTACTTGCGGTGCGGCGAGGCGCCCGGCGGGAGCTGTCTGCGGCACGTCGGGCTCCGGCTCTGCCTGTACCTGGCCGCGCTCCCGGGATGCGCGCGCCCGAGACCCGCACGCCCTCGAAGTGCGACCGCACGCCGTCTACCGGCCGGCGCCGAGCTGCGCCAGGATGGTCGGCCAGTCAGCGTGTACGTGGAAGGGGAGCAGCATGGGCGATCACCAGAAGCCGCCGGCGCCGCTTGAGAAGGGGAGCCCGCCGCCGGGCAACCAGGACGGGCAGGTGCCTCCCGCGCCGCCGTCGGGCGGGAAGCACAAGAAGTCGTGAGCCCCGACGCCGACCTGGTGGAGCGTCGGGTGCGGATGGACGCGGCGATGGAGCAGGGCGGGGCGTGGCCCGAGGACTCGCCGTGGTTGCGGGAGGCCATGGCCGCGCTGCCGCGCGACCTGTTCGCACCGGATCGGCTGTGGCGCTGGGACGAATGCGCCTACGTGGCGATGGACCGCGCCACTGATGCGGGCGGGTGGGCGGACGAGCTGTACGGCGACGTCAACGGCGCGGCGATCACCCAGGTCACCGACGGTCTGCCGTCCTCCAGTCTGTCGGCGCCCGGCGTGGTGGCGGACATGCTGGACAGCCTCATGCTGGAGCCCGGGCACACGGTGTGGGACGTCGGCGGCGGGCAGGGCTGGACCTGTGCTCTGGCGGCCTGGCGGGCCGGACCCGGTCGGGTGGTGTCGACCGAGGTCGACGAGCGGCTGGCGGCGTTCGCCCGCGGGCGCCTGGCGGCCGCCGGGGTCGACGCCGAGGTGCTGGCCGGCGACGCCACCCACGCGGGGCCGCCCGGCGGCGCCAGGGTCGACCGGCTCCACGCCACCTACGCCGTCGACGCCGTCCCGTGGGGCTGGGTGGAGGCGACGAAGCCGGGCGGCCGGATCGTCTACCCCTGGGGCAGGCTCGGCCACGTCGCCCTCACCGTTGCCGACGACGGGCGCAGCGCGACGGGCTGGGTGCAGGGCCTGGCGCAGTTCATGGCCGACCGGCGCGGGCCGGCTCCGACGCGCGGTGACCACGCCACGTACACGGCGGTGCGCGAGGGTGGCGGGCCCGAGGTGCGGCGGGTCGTGGAACGCGATCCGGCGCCGCTGGCCGACGACTGGCACCTGCGCTTCGCGGTGCGGGTCGCCGTCCCGGACGCCGTCGTGCTGACGGGCCGGAGCGAGGACGGCGCCAACGTCTGGTTCCACGACGGCGACCGCTCCTGGGCGGCGCTGTCCGCGGACGGTGACGGGGGCGCGGTGCTGTTCCAGGGCGGGCCGCGGCGGATCGGCGACGAGGTGCTGATCGCCTGGTCCCAGTGGGAGGCGCTCGGCTCGCCGGAACTGTACGACTACGGGATCACCGTCACCCCCGAGAAGCAGTGGGCGTGGCAGGGCAGCCCGGGCGGCCCCCGCTGGCCTGTCGCACAGGCCGCCCCGGTCGCCCCGGTCGGACGCTGACCGGGGCGGCCTGGCGACCCGGCGGCGGCCCATACCTGCCTCGGCGCCCGTGACCCCGGGCAACAAGGGCGCCGGCAAGGTGGGTTGCAGGCCGAGGTCCGCCTACCGGGCTCGGCGGGGAGGGCGGCCGAACAGTCGGTCGTTCATGGGTGCAGGCTGGTGTCCATGGACAGCGTCTCAGTAAGTGAACCGGCCGAATACCTCAGCGCGTTGACGTTCGATCAGCTCACCGCGTTCGCCGAACGTCCTGGTCGGCACCGTGGCGAGTTGGAGGGCGTCCGGGAGATCAGCGCCCTGCGCGCGTACCGCTCCGAGGATGGTCTCGGACCGGCGGAGCGCAAGCAATGGGCGAAGCTGTCCCTGCGGGTCAACGCGCGCCTGCACGGCGACGGCCCTCGGGAACAGGCACGCATGGCCCAGAACGACTTCATGCTCCGGGCGTGGATCATCGA
Organism: Kitasatospora sp. NPDC058478; assembly: GCF_042720345.1. NCBI lineage: Bacteria > Bacillati > Actinomycetota > Actinomycetes > Kitasatosporales > Streptomycetaceae > Kitasatospora > Kitasatospora sp. NPDC058478. The sequence goes on from NZ_JBHXML010000002.1 coordinate 65,858, forward strand.
CCGCTTCGGCCCCGATGCCCAGGACCCCGACTGGGACCCTGACGTTCTCGCCGCCGACACCCTCGCCGAGCTCACCCTGAGTCCTGCGGAGGCCGGCGCTCTGGGCACCCGGTGGCGGGCCCTGCCTGCCGAGCAGATCGGTGAGCTACGCCGCCTCAAGAACCTGACCGGTCACCTCGACCTGATCATCGGACACCTACGACCCGGTCGCAGTCGCGACCAGCTTCAGGAATGGCTGGCCGTCCGGCCGCTTCTCCCCTGATCCGGGTGGCTGGCAGTCCGACGACGTGTCGGCTGATGCCGACGTCAGGGCAATGTGCTCAGGTCCGCACAAAGGAACGGACTCATGACAGATCGCGGTTCGAGTCTTCCCCGCTCGTGATGTCGAGGGCTCCGTCGTGCAGGACGAAGTGGCGGGCGGCATTGTCATCAACTGTGACGCGGGGATGGCTGGTGCCCTGGAATGCCTCGGTCTGCAACTGGAAGCGGGCAGGGTCGGCGCCTTTCGCGACGCGCAGGCGCCAGAAGGTGCCTTCGGCGCTCTCGGGACGGGGCGGCACGGCCAGGTGCACGAGGGCGGAGGCGTTGTGGTGTGTGCCGTAGCGCGTGTATGCCGAGGCGTACGTGGCCAATCGGAGCTCGGCCTCCGGCGGACCGGGGACCGCAGAGGGGTCCGGAGCGGGCTGCTGCGGTACGTCGGCGACCGGGTGTGTTCGGGCCTGGTCGCGGAGGCCGGCGAGGAGGGCCGGTTGGTGGGCCGTCTCTGGCAGCACCGTGGTGAACCAGTCGGCGAGGGCCGACCCGCCGCGGCGGGCCCAGGTCTCGATCAGTTGGCGGAAGGCGGCTTCGCGGCGGTGGGGCAGGCGGTGCGCGCCTGCGGCGAGGATCGCCGCGCCCGCTCCGGCGAAGGCCCGGTGGAAGTCGCGCACCGGGACCCGGTGAGCGCCCCAGGCAGAGCGGACCATGCGGATGTGCAACATGGCGCGGTGGAGGAGGGTTGCTGCGGCCATGGCGTTGGTGCCCAAGCGCCCCTCCTGCGGGGTGTCGGGCCAGGTAGGTCGGCTGTCGCGGGGTGGTGTGGTCGCATCGGCCCGGTGTCCGGCGGCGGACAGGTGCCAGCAGCGGTCGTCTGGGTGGAGGTCTGCCGTCGCAGCGCGGAGTGTGCCGCGGGCTCCGATGCCGATCGACACCCCGTCCGCTTCCGGTCGAAGGGCTGCGCCCTGGGTGTCATGGGAATCGAAGCGGACCTCGGTGATGTCGCGTAGCCGTATGTCCAGCATGGCGGTCTCGGGAGGCGCGCCGTCGTCGACGGGATAGGAACGGGCCACCGCCAGTTCGAGACAGCCGACGAGCCGGCTGCCTGTCCGCTCGACCTGTAGGAAGCGGACCTCGGCCGACGCCAGCTCATAGTCGGCGGCGAGGATTTCTGCGATCTGCGGCGTCACCGCCATCACCGGGGCCATCACCCGTCCCAGATGGTCACGACCTGGCACGTACGGCTTCGCGGGCGCAAGCAGGTCGTCCAACGAGTGTCCGGCGGCCGAGGCTTGCTCCAGCATCCAGCATCCAGCGCCTCTCCTCACCGAGGCCGGCCATCCACTCCAACGCCGCCCGCGCACGACGCTCGCGCCCGCATCGCGTACTGGCCGTGGCTGCCCGAAACAGCGGGAAGGTGTTGTTGTCCCACACGTCCGCCGCCACGCGGATGGTCTCCCGGTCGAAGCAGCGGGCGTCCGAGGAGGCGTCAGCGATCTGCACCAGCGAGCGATCCAGCAGCGCCCCCAGCACAGCGACCGCGGAACCCCGCCGGCCCGGACGACCACACCCTCGTATCCGGGAGCGCCGACCGCACGGTGATCGTCTGGGATGTGACCAACCCGGTCCAGCCCTACAACCTCGGCGGTACCAGCACCCGGACCGGCGCAATCACCGCGGTCGCCGTCACCCCGGACGGGAAGACTCTCCTGTCCGGCGCCGAGGACAAGATCGTCAACGTCAACGACCTCGGCGCACTCGACGAACTGCGCAACCACGCCCATGCGCTGGCTTGCACACGGGCCGGCGGGGGACTCTCCGCCCCGGACTGGAGGGCCTACGTCCCGGGCTTGAGCCACCAACAGACCTGCTAGGACCTCCGGTCCGAGCCACTGCAATCGGAGCCGGACCTGAACGGCCGACCGGCCGAACGGCGTTGGTAGTGGCAGGCGTTCCCCGTGTTCCCAGCTGGAACGCTCCGGCTGCCTCATGACTCCACGCCATAGCCCGGACGCGGCCGGGTGGCCGGCCCATGCGGCCGGGAGTCGTTCGTCGGCACCCTGGCATATTCCGCAGACCCACCGACTGCTCGCCCGCTACCCGCAGGAACGGGATACCGCCGAGATCCGGCGGCCTCCGAACGACGGTCTCAGCCAAGTCGATCCGCCGCCGTGCCTCCGGCGACTGATTGTCGGCGGAGGCTGATCGCCTCCCGGCCAGCAGGCCGCGGAGCCAGGAGGTGAAGTGGCACCACCACCGGCCCCTCCCCCGGTCCTCTCGCTCCTCCCCTCCTCCCCCGGCGCGGACCGGCGCGGACCGGCGCCTCCAGCGCAGCCAGCTCTGCGGCCACGGCTCTACGTTCCGTCGTCGTCCGCGAGTTCGGCGGCCGCGGCTTGCCTCTCGGCCCCGTCCTGGTCACCAGCGCGTACGGCTGGCTGATCCGCAAGGGCCCGCCCCAGCGGCAGCTGTGCCGTTCCACGGCCTGCGCCGACGGCATCGACCTGGCATGGGGAGCCGACAGCGTGATGTGCGACGGCCGGCTGACCAACCGGCGCTCGCAAGGACGCCGGGCCAGGCGGGCCGTCGAGGAGGTGACGGCGGAGCTGGAGCGTCAGGCGCTGCCGTGAGCTGCCCCGAGTTTCATGGAGTCCGCGATTGTGTGATCAAGCCGTCCCGACCAGGTTTCGACAGCCAGCCCGCCGGACCCGAGGACCAGTACGCGAGGATGCGCGCCGCCCTGGCAGCGTGCGACCGGCCGACAACCGCACTGAGCTGGCTGCGCATCCGGACAAATCCATGCGATCACAGCATTAACATCTCCTCCCATGAGTGATTCGAAGCATGTCCTTGACTGGCTGCAGGACTGGTACACCGACCAGTGCAACGAGGACTGGGAGCACGAGTGGGGCGTGAAGATCGCCACGCTCGACAACCCGGGTTGGACCGTCACCATTGACTTGGAGGAGACAGACCTGGAGGAATGCGAATATCCCCGACAGGACATCAACCGCAGTACACACGACTGGGTGTGGGTGTGGACCTCCGAGAAGATCTTTCACGCCAGCTGCGGCCCCGGCAACCTCACCGAGGCCATCACGCTGTTCCGCGCCTGGGCGACCGCGAACACCCCCTGAGCGTTCGCGCAGCCCGAGACCCCAACCCGACGTACCTATGCGGTCAGTACAGATGTGATCCCCCATCACCGGGCCTTCATTGAGGATTGTTCATCCTGAACTTGCAGGTCACGGGGCTGGCGTGGGTCGGGGGTGGGGCACTCGGGCCGGTCTACGGCGTGATCGGTAGCAGATGATCGTCCGTCAGCGGGAGATTTCGGCGTTCGTCGACGCGAGCAGAGCCTGCAGAAGCATGGTGGCGTGCCGGGTCTGTTCATGCAGACCTTGGTGAGGATCCGTCAGTTCTTCAGGCCGGCGAAGCCGTGCTCGTTGGCTGCGGGTTCGCGGTTGACCCGGTCGGCCATGCTGGTCGCCCGCCTCAGCACGGACCACGGAGGTGGTGGCCTCCCAGCGCATTGCGCGGGCCTGGCAGCCATGATTGGCTCGCCTGGTGAAGCTTCTGTTGACGTCGAGCGGCCTGCGCAACGAGACATTGCGGGATGCGCTGCGAGACCTGCTGGGAAAGCCGTTCGAGTCGGCGAACATCGTGTACGTTCCCACGGCATCCGTTGCCGAACCCGGAGACCACGGGTGGTTCGTCGCGGACATGAGTCGACTGCATGGTCTCGGCTGGCAGGAGTTCGACATCCTGGAGCTGAACGGCCTGCCTCGGCAGATGGTGCTTGACCGGCTGCTTCACGCCGACGTCATCTATGTCGAGGGCGGCAGTCACTACCATCTCGCGCGCAGTATCACCGGCAACGGCCTGGCCGACGGCTTCTTGGAGGTGCTGGAGAACCGGGTCTATGTGGGGGTGAGCGCCGGATCGATGATCTTCAGCCGGAATCTCACCGAACATTCCGCCGACGTCATCGGGGATACTGCGGACCTGCACGTGCTCGGCGCGACGACGGTGGAGCCGCCGTTCGGTCTCTTCGACTGGTACCTGAAGCCGCACCTGAACTCGCCGGACTTCCCGGGGCGGGACGACGTCTGGGCTGATCGCATCGTCGAGCGGGCGGACTTCCCGATCTACTTCATCGACGACGACACGGCTATTCGCGTCAGCGACGGCAAAGTGGACGTCGTCTCCGAAGGGCGCTGGCGGTTTCACCCCTGACGCAACGCGCGGTGCGGCACATCTTCTCTTCCCCGATCCGGGCGAAGTGCTGGTCCAGGACGGAGAGATAGACGTTGGCCAGCGGCGGGGAGACCACCCGCCCTGCGAAGTTCCGGTCAAGGTCTCCGTAGACCCACCGTTCGGCTCGGCCGGTCGGGGGCGTGATCGCTGGCAGGTGATCGCCCGTCAGTGGGAGATTTCGGCGTTCGTCAGCACGAGCAGGGCCCGTAGGAGGGCGGTGGCGTGCTTGGCGTTCATGCGGACCTTGCTGAGGATCCTCCAGTTCTTCAGGTCCGCGAAGCCGTGCTCGTTGGCCGCGCGTTCGCGGCTGACCAGCCGGTTCGCCTCCTTCTGGGCCTCGGTCAGCGGATGTCCCCGGGTCGCCCTGCGACCGGTGACGATCACCGGGTCGTCCGGGTCGTCGTCCAGACCGACGAAGCCGAGGTCGGCCAAGGCGCCGCTCCCGGGCGCCAGGATTTCCAGCCACTACTTTCAGCGGCTCAACTGCGATCCGCCCCGCCAGGCCGCCAGCTGGGTTAGGTGTGCGTGTGTTGCGGAAGTGGCGGTTGGTGCCTTGGTAGTGCGGGAGACTCACGCCATGGATGGGATCTATCGACTGCGGCGCCAGACGAACCGCTGGGCGCGTTTCGCCGAGGTCAGCGTGCGCCTGGTCCCGGTGGCGAGTGCTGGCGTTGTGGTCCGTGCGGCGGTGTTCGGCCGAAATGGCTCGGCAGTCGTCGATGACGCGGGGGACCCGGGCGCCGAGGCGGAAGCGCGAGAAGGCGTCCGGTACGCGCTGAGGGAACTGCCCGCCGGCATCCGCGGCTGGCTGGTGGAGATCACCGGGATTGTCATCGCTCCTGCTGATACCGGTCCGGGTGACGTGAAGTTCGCTGCCGCCCACGCCGTCTGGCAAGCGCTGGGACACCTGCCGTCCCGCCCGCCGTTCACGGGTGAGGACGGGAGCCCGGTGTTTCCAGCGGAGGAAACTCCTGATCGCGGTCTGTGATGATCTTGGCGCGGGGTGCGGAGGCCTGACGGACGAACAGTGGGTCCGACTGGAGGAGTTGCTGCCGGCGGGTAAGAAGACAGGGCGGCCTCCGTACCGGACCCATCAGCAGGCCGCCGGGGCGGCGAAAAGGGGGCCTCCAGAAGGAGCCGCCAACTCAAGCGCCACGGACCGCCGCTACGAGATACGACAAACCTGCCGTCCGCTACGAAGCGACCGTGCTGGCCACAGCCATCAACGAATGGCTGTGACCAGCACTTTCACAACAGGCCATAGTTCGGATGAGCCCGTGTCAGGTGCCCCATGCTCCGTCTCGACCTCGTCCAAGAGCCCAGGCTGCTCGAGATCGAGATCAACACCCGCTGCCTCGGGGAGACCCGACGGATGCAGTGGCTCGGCGAACTCGCCGGCCTGCAGGAGAGCCTGCGGCACATTGCTGACAAGAAGTGTCAGGTCGAACAGCTGCGAGTCCAGGCCGGCCCGGACGCGGATGGTGTCATTGCCCTGAGCCAAGGGGGTGGTGCTTACCCCGAAATCACAGTTCGGGGCCTACCCCGCCGGGCTTCTGGCGAGAACTACCGCAACTTCCGATCAAGAGGAGGGCAGTGGCTGAGGTCATCAGGTCGGTTCACGAATGGGCCGCAGAGCCACAGGCAGGCCGACTTCGAGCTCACCCGCAACCTGCGGGCAACCTTGGCCCCAGCCCATCGGCGAACAACCCGGCGGCCTCCAGCCGCACCTCCTCGCGACGCTGGCGACCTTTCGCCGTCAGCCCGCCCCCATCCGCATATCGCATACCTACGGCATAGCGCGCAGATGACCATCAGTCAGCTACATGAACAGGCCAATCACCCCGAAGCGCCGAAGTCAGTAAGACCGTGTCCTATGTGGTGGGGCGGGTCAGGCGTTTGTAGCAGCAGAGGGTGGCGGCGAGGCCGAGGAAGGCCAGGTAGGTGCGGGGGTCGCGTTCGTAGCGATGGTTGAGCCGGCGGTAGCCGGTCAGCCATGACGTCGTTCGTTCGATGGCCCGCCTGCGACGCCCGAGGCGTTCGCTGGAGTCGATTCGGCCTCGGCGCCGGATCGGCGCACGCCGCCGGCTGGCCGCCGCCGCAGCCCGGCGCCCACCTGTACACGGGCACCGGCGGGAGCGGGGCGGTGACCACGGTCGGCCTGGGCGACTTCGGCACCTGCCACGCCCTGTCGGCGCCCGCCCGCTCCGTCCAGGTCGTCTCCGGCTCCGTGTCCGTGGCGCTGTACCCGGACACGGGCTGCGCCGGCGCGTACCCGTGGGCCACCGGCTCGCTGGCCCAAGCCAACCTGCCGTGGGCGATGCGGAGTTACCGGGTGGTCCCGGCCTGACGGACGGCGCAGCGGCTTCGGACGGCCGCCCCGGGCGGAGGCCTCGAACGCCGGTACCGGGGGTGCGGGAGCCAGTCGGCTCGCGCCCCTGGTACCGGCGTTTTCCGTTGGGGCCTGGTGGCTCCGGCCGGTGTTTGTGCCGGTCAGGCCTAGCGCGCCTGGGCCCAGCTGTAGAGGCGGTGGGCGCTGTCACCGAGGCGGGTGGCGTACAGCGTGCCGGGCTGCCCGCCCGCGAGGTCATCCGTGGTGGTGGTGACGCCGACGACGGTGCCGGCGCCGGTCCGGGTGTCGAAGCGGGCGAAGTGCGGGCCGCCGCTCGCCCCGTGGGCCATGTCGCAGGACTCGCCCCACAGCAGGGGCGCCTTGGGGGCCGGCCGGTCCGGTCCGGCGCAGTGGATCATGCGTGAACCGGCGTACTTGGCACTGGGGTCGTTGAGCCGGTCCTTCGGGTAGCCGAAGGTGTGGATGAACTCGCCCGCCGCGGGCTCGGTGAACGCGATCCGCTGGCTTCCGGTGACGTCCGCGATCCGGCGCCCCTCGGCTGACGGGTTCGCCACGAGGACCCCGGTGTCGTAGCCGGCGACGGCGACGTCGTTCGAGGTCGTGCTGCCCGGATCGGCGTCCCAACGGGACGACGTGGCCATCGACTTGATGCTGAATCCGCCGAGCGGCTTCGTCCCGTTGCGGTAGCCGGGCACGAAGTAGAGGTTGTGCTGCCAGGTGTCGTCGGTGGCGGGAGCCCCGACGCCCCGCAGGCAGTGCGCCGCGGTGACGACGGTGCTGCGGTTCGCACTGTTGACGACGGTCGCGGTGCAACTGCCGTCGTAGCCGTCGGAGAAGGTGAAGAAGAGCCGGCCGACGCTCCGGTCCACCGCGCCGCCGTGGGTCCAGACGGCGCCGGGGTCCGGCGTGTTCGGCGGGAGCGGACGCGGATCGTCGGGCGTGGTGTCGTCCTCGGGCACGGGGGTGATCTCGGGAACCATGGCGCCCGCCAGCTTCATCCGCGCGGCGGTCCAGTAGGCGTCGATCCGGCTGCGCTCCTGGGCGGTCGTGGCGCCGGCGTGCGAAGTGACGGAGTCCGGTTCCGCGGCGAAGGCCGCGGTGGGCAGCAGCACCGCCGCTGCCGTGGTCGCGCTCAGCAGGAGGGCGGCTGCGGCGGAGAGGCCGCGGGGGAGTTCTCGGCGTGTGGCTGACATCGTTGCCCATCTCGGTCGGGTGCGGTTCGTGTCGGGTGCGGTTCGCTTCGGGTGCGGTCCGCGCTCGGGTGCGGTCCGTACGCGGGGGGCGGCCGCGGTCCGCCCCGCGCGTCACGGATATCCGGCACTGTAGGAACAGAACGTCAGGTCCTGGTCTGGGGCGCGTTTCGCTCTTCCATCGGTACCGTCAGGTTCCGGTAACGACGTCTCGTCCTCGTACCGGTGCCGGGTGTGCGCTCCGGTCCGGTTCCAGCCGCAGTTCACGGCCGACGGAGAGGCGGCCGACGGGTTTGTCGAGGTCCGTCGGGACCATGGTTGTGCTCCGCACCGCGAGGGGCTCCCCGGGCTTCGCAAAAAAGGAGCTTGAGGCCACTGGCGCGCGTGTTGTACTTGGCACATGGGGGTTGGCGACGGTCGGATGCGGTTGCGGGTGACGAGCCACCCTGTTGCCGATCCCGAATCCGGGCTCAGCCGGATCCTGAGCACCGGTCCCATGCTCCGCAACACTTTCGTCCGCCCGCCCGACTACCGAGTCGGGTATCTGGGCGCAAGCCGCGCCGATCTCCTTCGGCTCGGCGCTCTGTTCCGCGTCGCCGCGGCGAGCCCGCACAGCGCGATCTACATTCCGGTCCCACCGGGCGCCCATCCGATGGCCTCCGCCGGCGGCGACACCCATCCGATGCCCATGCTCCTGGCCCGTGAGGACATGGGACTGCGGCCGTCCGACTGGCCGGATCTGCGGCACAGGATGCGCCGCGCCTCGGTGCCGTTGAGGGTGACCGCCCCAGCGGCACGATCTCCCGACCGTCCCGACGACGTCCGTCGCCGAGCCGATCGCCACCCCGCCCGCTTCGCCGAGTACGCCGCGACGATCGTCATCACCGCCCGTGCCGAGCTGCTGTTCTGGATCGGCGACTGGCTCACCGCCGCCGGCGACCGCGTCGCCCAAGACCCCCACGTCCATCAGCACGGCGAGAGCTTCCTCGGCGACATGGTGGGCTTCTTCGACCTCAGGGGCACGGACCAGCCCATGCACGCGTTCTGCGTGGTCGCCGTCGAACCGATCTTCCACCAGGCCCGCTGGCGGAAACAGCGAACACCCAACTGAAGCAGCGGTGGTAGCCGAAGCCCGCCGCGTCGAGGGCCTGCGTCCGCGGCGGCCGGTCAGTCCCGACCGGCCAGTCCCGACCGGTCAGTCCCGGTCGAGCAGTGCGGCGAGGTAGTGTGCCACCTCGCCGCACAGGTCCTCCGGTGTCGGCACGTGCCAGTGTCCGCTTCCCGCTGTGGCGTTGAACAGCAGCCCGTCGCACCAGCGGATCAGCCGTCGGGCGTCGGCCGCCGGGTCGGCCGAGCCGCTCCGCGCCAGCAGGGCGGCAGCGGTGTCGGTGAAGCGCGCGCCCAGCCGGTCGTAGCCGGCGCGCAGTTCGGGCCGGCGGGTGGCTTCCAGGGCGAGTTCGAGGCGGGCCAGAGTGAGCCTGCGCCCGGTGGTGAGCGCGCCGTACAGCAGCTCGGCCACTCCCTGGGTGAGCAGGTGGCGCGGGCAGCAGTCCGGCTGGGGCCCGCCGGCCATGACCGGGTGGCCTCCGGTCTCGCGTTCGACGATGCGGGTGAGGGCGAGGTCGAGCAGGGCGGCCCTGGTCCGGGCGAGGTTCGAGGTCGAGCCGGCGGGCAGTCCGGCCTCCTCGTCCACGGCGCGGTGGGTCAGCCCGCGCAGGCCGCGCTCGGCGATCAGGGCGATGGCGGCGTCGGCGATCAGCGTCGGGCGCGGCGGTGTCATGGATCCGGTCCTGGCCTCTCTCTTCAGGGGGTCCCGACCCGGGGCGGGCCCGAACCCCCTTCACGCCAACACTATCCCACCCCAACTACAGGTGTAGTACGGTGCGGGAAGTGGTCACTACAGCCGTAGTGTCGGGAGAGGGGTTCACTCATGGGCGCGTACCAGGCGATCGTCATCGGCGGCGGCATCGGCGGACTCTCCGCCGCCCTCGCCCTCCACCGCCAGGGCATCCCCGTGACCGTCCACGAGCGCGCCGCCTCGCTCGAACCCGTCGGCGCCGGACTCGCCCTCGCCCCCAACGCCCTGCGCGCCCTCGACCGGCTCGGCATCGGCGAACGCCTGCGAGCCCTCGCCACCCCTCATCCCGCCGTCGGCCTGCGCCACCCCTCCGGCCGCTGGCTCGCCCGTACCGACACCGCCACCTTCGAGGCCTGCTTCGGCGACACGATCGCCGCCGTCGCCCGCGCCGACGTCATCGCCGCCCTGGTCGACGCCCTTCCGGACGGCACCGTCCGCACCAACTCGCCCGCCGCCCTCGTCACCCCCGGAGGCACCACCGGAAGCGCCACCGGAGGCACCCCAGGAAGCGCCACCGGACCAGCCGTCGTCCGGACCCCCGACGGGGAACGGCCCGCCGCCCTGGTGGTCGCCGCCGACGGCCTCCGCTCCGCCACCCGCGCGCTGCTCTTCCCCCGGCACCCCGGCCCCCGCTACAGCGGCTTCACCACCTGGCGCACCGTCGTGTCCCCCACCCGCCGGCCGGATGCCGTGGGCGAGGTCTGGGGACGCGGACAGCTCGCCGGCGTCGTCCCGCTCGCCGACGGCCGGGTCTACGTGTACGGCGCCGCCCTCGCCCCGGCCGGCGCCCGCGCCGCCGACGGCGACGAGAAGGCCGAACTCCTGCGCAGGTTCGGCACCTGGTGCGCGCCCGTGCCCCAACTCCTCGCGCTCGCGGAACCCGAGCGCGTCCTGCGCCACGACGTCTGGGACCTCGCCGACCCCCTGCCCACCTACCACCAGGGCCGGGTTGCCCTCCTCGGCGACGCCGCCCACGCCATGTGCCCCTTCCAGGGCCAGGGCGCCTGCCAGGCCATCGAGGACGCCGTCGTCCTCGCCTCCGCCCTGACCCCCGGCGCGGACCCGGCCACCACGCTCCCCATCTACACCGCCGCACGCCTCCCGCGCACCACCGCCATCGTCACCGGCTCCCGCCGTACCGGCGACCTCGTCGCCCTCCGCACCCCCGCCGCCACCCGCCTGCGCGATGCCGCCCTCACCCTCGCCGGCCTCCTCCCGGCCCGCACCCTGCTCAACCGCTCCGCCCGGACGTACAACTGGCAGCCCCCGGCCCTCGACGCAACCGCCTGAGCACGGACTGCCCGCCACTCGCCCGGGACCAGCCGGCGGGCTGGAGGCCGAGGCGGCCGGCATGCGGGGCGAAGTGCGCGGGCGCGGCCTTGCCCGCGAGTTCGGGGACCACGACGATCCGCCCGAGGCCTTCGTCCGGATGCGCGGGATCGCCGTGCAGGCGATCGCTCCGACGACGGCCGGGCGGGCCGGTAGAGCGGCCAGGCGCGTTCCGCGGGTGACGCAGGTCATAGGAACCCGCGCGGGCGGGGCACCAGATAGGGGGCGTGGACTCTTCAGATCGAGATGTGCGCGCGAGGGTGCGGGCCGGTGACCGGGACGCGTTCGGCCGGCTCTTCGACACGTATGCGCGCGCGGTGTACAACCACGTGTTCCGGCTCACCGGGGACTGGTCGACGGCGGAGGACGTGATGTCGTTGACGTTCCTGGAAGCCTGGCGCCGGCACGACCGGGTCGAGGCGGAGGGCGGGTCGCTGCGGCCCTGGCTGCTGGGCATCGCCACGAAGCTGGTCAGCAACCAGCGCCGGGCCGCCCGGCGGCACTGGCAGGTACTGGCGCAGCTCCCGCCGGCCCGCGAGGACGTTCCCGACTTCGCGCAGGAGGTGGCCGGGCGGATCGACGACGCGGCGCGGATCGCGGTCCTGCACCAGTCGCTGGCGCGGCTGCGCCGCCCGGACCGTGAGGTGCTGGCCCTGTGCGTGTGGGCGGGCCTGGACTACCAGGAGGCCGCCGAGGCCCTGGGCGTACCGGTGGGCACCGTACGCTCACGCCTGTCCCGGGCCCGGGCCCGGCTGCACCGCCTCGCCGAGACGGCCCAGCGCCGGGCGCAGCGGAAAAAAGTGGAACCCGGCCGTGGCCGGAACCAGATCCAGGGTGGGTCCGCGAGTGCGGCCCCGTCCACGAAGGAGGTACACCAGTGAACGCCGGACAGCGGCCGGAGCCGGTCGAGCGCGCGGAACTGCTCGGGCAGGTGCCCGTGCCGGCCGAGCGCGACCTCCCCGCAGGACGCCACGCCCTACACCGGGAGCGCCTGATGCGCCAGATCGACCTCGACACCCCCGCCCCAACCTCCACCCCCGCCCCGGCCCCCGCCAGGCCGCGCTTTCGGCGGCGGCTGGCCGTCACCCTCGCCGGTGCGCTCGTCGTGGGTACGGCCGTGGCCGTGGCCGTGACGCAGTCCTCGCGGGGCGGCGCCAGCGGGCCGCTGAGCTCCGCGGAGCTGGCCAGCTGGACCGGTGTCCCGACACCGCTGGCCGCTTCGACGGGCCCGGGCGCCACCGCCGAGAAGTGGTGCCTGGACCGGATGGCCGACGGCCCTGGCGCCGGGGCACCCGTCAAGATCACCAATGCGGACCTGCGGGGCAAGGTCGCCTCCATGGTCGTCAACCGCGGCGGCAAGGCCATGCTCTGCTACGTCGCCTCGGAGACCAGCGGCCTGTGGGAGGCGATCGACCCGGTGAAGAACGTGGCGGCCGATGCGGTCACCTACGACACGGGCGGCTCCCACGGCGACGGGGACGCCATGTTCAACTACGCGCAGGGCTCCGTGGGGGCCGGCGTGAAGGCGATCACCATGCAGGTCGCCGGACGCACCTTCCAGGTCACCGTGGCGGACGGCCGCTGGACCGCCTGGTGGCCCGGGACGATGTCACACCGTGCCGTCCCCGACACGGTCACCGTCACCCTCGCCGACGGCACCACCCGCGTCGTCAGCGGCAGCTCGCTGTTCACCAGGTGAGACCCAGGTGAGACCTCCCGGGTGCGCGCTGAGCGCCTGGACCAGGCGGCGCCCGGTCGGGCCTGCGCGCTCCCGGGCCGGCGGCGCATCCCGGCCCTGATCTCCTCCTCGGCGAACGCCGCGAGCGCGTCGGACCTGGCCGTGGGCCGGGTCCGCCGTTCGCGGCGTTTGCAGCGTTCGCGGCGTTTGCGGAGAGGCCGCGGGCGGGGGTGGCGTCCTCCCCTCCGGTACCGGCCAGGCCCGGGAACCGAAGCGGACAAAGTAGGATGACTCAACTCCCGCGCTACGCGCGAAGAGTTCCACAAATGCCCCATTTGTTCGATTTATCTCCGCTTCACACGCACGGAGCCATCCTCATGGACAACCCGTCGAACGCCGACACCGGCGGCGCGATAGAAACCCGCGGCATCGAACCCGTCCCCGACCACGAGCGCGGGGGCAGAGTCCGCGAGCTCTTCCCGACCTGGGTCGCCGCGAACATCAGCGTCCTGCTGCTCACCATGGGCGCCGCCCTGGTGGTGTTCAACCAGTTGAACTTCTGGCAGGTCCTGATCGTCGCGGCGTGCGCCGCGCTCGTCTCGTTCGGCCTGGTCGGCGTGCTGTCGGTCTCCGGCAAGTGGGGCGGGGCGCCGGGCGCGACCCTCTCGCGGGCCACCTTCGGGGTGCGCGGCAACCTCTTCCCCGGCGCGGTGCTCTGGATCGCCCGGTTCGGCTGGGAGACGATCAACGCCGTCACCGGCGCCTACGCCGTGCTGACCGTCCTCGACCTGCTCTTCGGCGTCAAGGCCAACACCGCGCTGATCGTCATCACGCTCTTCGCCTTCGTCGCCTGCACCTTCCTGGTCTCCGGCATGGGCCGCAAGGCGCTGAACGTCTGCAACACCTGGTCGACGTACCTCTTCGGCGTCTTCAGCGTGCTGGTCCTGGGCTACCTGGTCGCCACCATGCACTGGAGCGAGGTCTTCGCCAAGCCCGCGGGCACCACCGCGATGATGATCGCCGGCATCGGGACCATCGCCGCCGGCGGCATCAGCTGGGTCCCCACCGGCCCGGACTTCGCCCGCTACCTCCCGCACGCCGCCTCCGGCAGGAAGATCGTCGGCGTGACGGTCTCCGGCGCCGGCCTGGTGATGGTGCCCATGGTGCTCATGGGCGCCGTGATGGCGGTGGCCTCACCCGGCCTCGCCCAGGCCGCCGACCCGGTCTCCTTCCTCGGCGACCTGCTGCCGACCTGGCTCGCCGTGCCCTACCTGCTGACCGCGATCGTGGGCATGCTGCTGATCAACAGCCTCTCCATGTACTCGGCCGGCTTCACCGCGCAGACCATGGGCGTCAAGCTGCCGCGCGCCACGGCCGTCAGCATCAACGCCGTGATCTCGCTGGTCGGCGGCCTGCTGCTGATGCTGGTCGCCAAGAGCTTCCTGGGCTCCTTCATCACCTTCCTCATCCTGCTCGCCGTCTCCTTCTCGGCCTGGATCGGCGTCTACGCGGTGGACATGTTCCGGCGCCGCTCACGCGCGGTGCGCTACGACGCCGCCGGGCTCATGGACACCAGCAGGAACAGCCGCTACTGGTACACCGGCGGCTTCTGCTGGCAGGCCATGGTGTCCTGGGTGCTCGCACTGCTGCTGGGGCTCGCCTTCACCAAGTGCGACTGGTTCGCCGGCCCGCTCTCCGACACCCCCGTCGGCAGGTACGGGCTCGCCTGGGCAGCGACCATCGTGATCTCCGCCGCGATCATGGCCGCACTCCCCGCACCCCGGGAGAACACCCCCGCCACCACCGCACAGCCCTCCGACCGCCAGGCGGAGCAGCCCGAACCGGCCACTGCCTGACCCCGAGGCACGGCCCACCGCCCGCCCCGACACACCCAGACACACCCCGACCGCCCGGTCGCCGCCTCACCCGAGCCGGCGACCGGGCGGTCCCGTTTCGCCACCACACCCAGGCACCGCCCGACAGCCGGCCAGGCACCGGCAGAAGCGCGGTGCCCGGCCGGCTCCCGGCCGGCTGTGTCCCGGGAGACGGGGCTACGGCGTCGGGCTCAGCTTCTTCCACGGCCGGCCGCCGTTGGCCTCCGCCGTGCCGGGGGTGGCGGTGGTGTACCACTGGGCGTACCAGTAGTAGCCCTGGTACTTCACGAACGCGGCCGTCGAGGCGGCCGGGTCGCCGGTGAGGAGGTGGGTCTCCCGGACGGTGGCTCCGCCGGCGACCTCGATGTCGCTGCCGTTCGCGGAGCGGAGCTTGAACAGGCCGTTGTGCTTCGGCCCGCCGGGGGCCCCCTCACTGCCGTTGTCGGCGATCGGGACGAGCCGCCACTTCTGCTCGTTGCGTCCGTTGCACGCGAGCGAGGCGATGTCCTGCCGGGAGGCGGTGGCGGTCAGGCACCTGCCGCCGCCGGAGACGGTGTACAGGCCGCCGCCCGCGTCCTGGATCCGCCAGTACTGGTTGGGGTTCTGGTCGTTCAGCTCCACGAGGTGCGCGCGGGACTGGTCGGGGTTGTTGTCGATCATCATGGGCTTCCCGGTCTGGCTGTCGCCGTACTCGAACATCCAGCCCTTGTCGCCCTTGTCGTACATCCGCCACAGCCGGCCGCCGTCGGGCCGGTAGACCTGGCCCTGCTTCCAGTCAGGGGCCTGGCAGGAGCTGCCGGCTGCGGGGGCTGGCGGGGCCACGGTCCGCACGTCGCGGCGCTGGTCCCCGGTCGAGCCGTACTCCCGTCCGCCGATCCTGAACGTCACGTTGGACGGCCCGGTGACCGGCAGGTAGTACTTCAGGTCGATGTCCCGGGACTTGCCCGGCGCCAGGTCCTCGCAGTAGCCGAGGGTGAGGGTGAGCCGGTGGAAGTCCCCCTTCAGACCGCCGATGTTGGGGCCGGTGTGGCCGGGAGTGAGGCCCTTCATCTCCTTGTAGTCGTTGTCCTTGACGATCGGCGGCATCGAGGTGGGCAGGTCGAGGGCGATCTCGGTGCCCTGGGCGAGGGTGACGCCGGAGTTGTTGGTGATCCGCAGCTTCGGCTGGACGGGGTAGAAGTCGTTCTCCCCGGTGGGGAAGTCCACCAGTTCGGCCTTCACGTCGATCACCTCGGCCGGCTGCGGCCGGCCGCCCGCCTTGGTGCTGCCGGCGGCGCCGGCGCCCTTGAAGGCGTTGTCGAGGCGGGTGGTCAGGTCGTAGCCCATGCCCCATTCCCCGCCCTGGCGCTGGGCGTAGTCGCCGGCGAGCTCCCAGATCATCGCGCCGCCGATGCCCTTGTCGACGATGTAGCGGGCCTTGGCGTCGATCGACTTCTCGTTCTCGGTGGAGAGGAACACCTTCTTGGCGTCGTTCCACAGCCAGGGCGACTGGAGCGCGTCCGAGTACTTCGGCGCGTAGGTGCCCGTCAGCTGCCCGGTCGGCAGGCCGGTGTCGACGCCGTAGGACCTCAGGTAGCCGGGGGTGCGGCCGTCCTGGAGGTTCTTGGTGTGCCACAGCGGGTTCGACCCGGCGCCGACCTCCCGGTCGTTCTCCAGGTCGTGCCAGAGGTTGTCGATGCCGACCGCGCCCCGCCCGCAGGACTGCGCGTTGGCGGGCCCGCGGCCGCCGGTGCCCAGCGGGCACTGCGCCTGGTCCGCCATCGCGGCCGTGCCCCAGAGCCCGTCGGTGCCGCCCTGGACGTCGCGCCAGCCGCGGGAGTAGTACGGGATGCCGAGGTTGATCCGGCCCGCCGGCAGGGCACCGCGGTAGTAGTGGTAGGCCCAGTCGGTGTTGAAGTAGCCCTCCTTCTGGAAGTCCTTCGTGTTGGGCGCCTGGTCGTTGTAGATCCCGGCGTCGGCCAGTTCGTTGTCCTTCCCGTCGTCGTAGAGCGGGGCCTGCGGGCCGACGAACTTGTTCCAGGAGCCGTGCAGGTCGTAGGTCATGACGTTGACGTAGTCCTGGTACTGCAGCGCCTGCCCGGCGTCCAGCCCGCGCACGAGGTAGCCGGAGGAGGAGCCGGCCGAGGTCAGCAGGTAGTAGCGGCCCTTGTCCGCGCCCGACCGGTCCAGCTTGGTCCGCAGCGTCTTCATCAGCGCGTTGTAGCCCTGCTGGAGGCCCTTGCGGCGCGGGTTGGAGACGTCCCAGTCCAGCGGGTTGCCGGTGTTGGGCAGCGCCGTCGGGTACTCGTAGTCGATGTCGACGCCGTTGAACCCGTACTGGTCCAGGAAGGCGCTGACGGAGTCGGCGAACGCGTCGATGCCCGGCTGGTTCACCGAGCCGTCGGCGTTGGTGGTCATCGCGTAGAAGTTCCGGGTGCCCGCCCAGCCGCCGACCGAGATCAGCGTCTTCACCGCCGGGTGCTGCTTCTTGTACGTGTTCAGCAGGTTGAAGTGCCCCTTGTACGGGAGGGACGGATCCATGGCGTTCTTCTCGCCCGGCCAGCTCAGGCCGGTCGCCGGGTTGGCCGGGTCGTTCGGGTCGCCGATGCTGATCCGGTTGTCCTTGACGTCGGCGAACGCGTAGTTGACGTGCGTCACCTTCGACCAGGGGATGTTCGACGCCAGGTACTTCGGGTCGCCGTTCACGCCCGCGCGCCACCCGGTGAAGTAGCCCACCACGCGCCGGGTCCGGTCGTTGCCGACCCACTCCCGGCCCGCGCCGTCGTACACGTCGCAGTACCGCGCCGCCACGCCCGGGGTGGGCGTCATGCCCTCGGGACGGCAGTCCCCCGAGGCGGCC
This sequence comes from Kitasatospora sp. NPDC058478, assembly GCF_042720345.1. Classification (NCBI taxonomy): domain Bacteria; kingdom Bacillati; phylum Actinomycetota; class Actinomycetes; order Kitasatosporales; family Streptomycetaceae; genus Kitasatospora; species Kitasatospora sp. NPDC058478. Next base: position 83,485 of record NZ_JBHXML010000002.1, read on the forward strand.
GGCTTGGTGCCGCGCCCGTCCGGGGAGGCGTCGAACGGGTCGCCCGCGTCACCGCCGTCGGGCTGGCCCACCGGGCGGGCGGACAGCTGCCACTTCTGGGCGTCGGACCGGTTGCAGTCGTAGATCTGCAGCGGCCGGCCGGTGTCCGAGCCGGGGACGTCCAGGCACTTGCCCGAGTTCGGGTTCCGCAGCTCCTGGCGCGCCGAGTAGATCCACTTCTGGGCGGCGGAGCCGTTGCACGCGTACAGCTGGACGGCCGTCCCGTTGTCGGCGCGCCCGGCGTCGACGTCCAGGCACTTGGCCAGGGCCTGCAGCGTGCCGTCGGCCGCGACCGTCCACGCCTGGCCGTCGGAGCCGGCGCAGTCCGCGAGCCGGATCGGGGTCCGGTCGTCCCGGCTGCCGCCGCGCGGCTCGACGCACTTGCCGCCCAACCCGCGGATCGTGCCCACCTGCGTGCCCGTCCCGGTCTCCCGGAACTTCCACCGCTGGGCCTGGTTGTTCGCGTCACAGGCCGTCACCGCGAGCGCGGCGCCCCCGGCGCCGGCGGTCAGACAGCCGCCGTCGGCACCGCTGACCAGGGTGTACCAGCCGGTGCCGGTGCCCTTCGGCTGCCACACCTGGTTGGCGTTGCCCTCCTGGGCCTGGATGAGGTGGGTGGTGTGCGGCCCCGGATCGTGGTCGACGACCATGTCGGGCTTCGCCGACGCGGCGATGCGCCAGTTCCCGCCGCCGAGCGAGCGCATCACCCACCGCTGGGCGCCGGAGCCGTTGGGCTCGTACGCCTGGACGCTCGTACCGGCGGCGGTGCTGCTGCCGCTGAGGTCCACGGCCATGCCGGTGGCCGAGCGCAGCTCCACCTGCTGGCCCTCACGCGGATCCGTGCCGGAGTCCGGGTCGCGGGGGGTGATGACCACGTCGCCGGGGTACTCGATGTTCCAGTACTGGGTCTCCTGGACACCCTTGGCGCAGAAGTCGTTGCTGACCCAGTTGAGGTCCCTGGAGCGGTTCCCCGGGTCCTGCGTGAGACACCTGCTGTTCTCGCCGATGGACAGCGCGACCCGGCCGTCGGCCGCCTTCGACACGTACCAGCCGGTCTCCTTGGGGCCGATGTTGGTCCAGTTGTTGTAGTGGTCCAGGTAGCGCCCGACGTGCTGCACCGACTGCAACGAGATCTGCGAACCCACGTTGTGGAGCAGCCACCGCTGGCTGGCCTTCCCGCTGTCCGGGCGGGTGACGAGATAGTCGTCGAACTTGTCGGTCTCGGCGTCCAGCACCTCCCCCGTCCGGGCGTTGCGCAGTCGGACGATGCCCTCACGCACCGCAGAGGTGTCCGGAGTGACCTTCATACCGTCGTTCGAACCGGCACAGTTGAAGATGTACCGATCGGAGCCGGACGCCGCCTTGCCGAACTCGGTCAGGCAGCGCGACAGTGCCTGCTGCCCGAACGCGTTGGGATGGATGGCCTCCTGGACGTCGCCCTGCTTCGCCGTCGCCCACTTCTCCCAGCCCGGAAGGTAGGGGACCCAGCGCACCCACTCGGCCTTGTCCGTCGGCAGTGGGGCGCCGTTGCTGTTCGCGCTCGTCGCCTGCTGCGCGGTGTTGGCGCACAGCTCGTGTCCGGCGAAGGCGTTCTGCACGTCCAGGAAGCGTGCCCCGGCCGTCCCGGCCGCCTGGCGCAGCATCTCGCTGATCCGGGGCACGACGGAGGTGTGGGCCCAGTCCGCGTCGACCTTGAGGAACGGGCACCCGCCCGTCACATAGCGGCTCCGGTCGCCCGTCCCGCCTTCCGAGGTCTGGCCCTCGCCGTAACGCAGTGTGTCCTTGCCGGGAAGCACGTTCGGGTAGGACTGGAGCACCAGCTCGTAGTTCGACTGTCGGGCCCGGAGCATCGTGGCTCGGACCGCGGTCAGCGTCTTGACGATCTCGGCCCGTACGGTGTTGAGCTTGCCCGCGAACTCGCCCTCCTTGGCCCGGGAGCAGGGCTGTTTCAGGGTGGCGTCGGCGACGAAGTAGGCCACCCCGCAGTTCGCAACGATGCCGCTGAAGTCCAGGTCGTTGCCGCCAATGGACACCACGACCAGGCGGATGTCGTAAACGGCGGCAAGGTCGGCCAGTTGCTCGACCTGTGGCTTCTGCCCCTTGAACCCGTCGGAGAGGATGTTCTTGGTCGTCGCCCCGGAGCAGGCGAGGTTGAAGCGTCGCTCCGGCGGCACGTCCGCGTACTCCGTCCCCTTGATCGGCGCCACGTCCGAGCGATCGCACCGGTTGCCGTTGAAGTCGTAGGACGTCGCGTCGTACACGCAGTCCTGCCCCGTCTGGCACCGCGACCGCCGGTCGGTCCCCCAGACGTCCCCCTCCTCCTTCGTGTTCGCGTTGCCCGCCCAGCGCCCGCCCTCGCCGGAGATGTAGCTGTCCCCCAGCGACACGATGGCCGGTTGCTTCCTGCTGCAGGCCTTGCCGCGTGCGGCGGCGGAACGGGCAACAGGCTGCGCAGGGGCGCAGTCGCGCTCGAACAACACCGCGTGGTGATCGGAGTAGGGGGTGTTCAGACGATAGGCCTGGTACTCGTCCGGGGGCAGGGAACTGCTGATCGCGTAGTCCAGGTTCTTTCCCTTGCCGTCATCGGGGTCAGGGCGCGGGGCCGGGTACGTCTCCCCGTCGGAATGCACGACGTGTGCCCCGCCCAGGTCGGCGGGCGTCCACGACGTCGCGGTCCTGTTGAAGTCGCCGAGCACGGTCCAACTGTTGGGGCTCGCGTCCTCCCTGGCCGCGGCGATGCGATTGCCGGTGTCGTTACGGTCGTTGGAGGTGTTCGCCCCGTGCACGCTGTAGAACCACGTGCCGTCGGGAAGCCTGATGCCGAGCATGGGCTTGGGGTTACCCGGGACCTCCTTGTCCTGATCGTTGAAGGCCTGGCCGATGACATGAACGTTGTTGACGTCGAACGGGATCGGCAGGCCGCGGTCGACCACGAAACCGAGGTTCCGGGTGGCGTTCCCGTTCCGAGTGGCGAGGAAGATCAGGTCGTAGTTCGTCGCCTCGGTGAACGGCTTCTCACACTTGGTCACCGTCCATTGCGTCTTGACGTCGGTGTTGACGCCCTGCAGGTCACGGCCCAGGGTGACGAACTGTTGGGGGTTGGCGGGGCAGGGAACGGTGCTGCCCAACTCCTGGAGCGCCATGACCTGGGGTGCGTCAGTGGTGTTCAGGAGGTCGGCCTCCAGATTCCCGCCCCCGCCCGTCCAACTGCCGTCCCAGCGGTTCTCGTTCTTCATATTGAACGTGCGCCTTATAAGAAGCCATGGCGGCGACGGCGGGCGCCCCCTGCGTGACCGCGAGGGCCTGCAACAGGCCCACGGTCAGGGTGAGGACGAGTGTCGCGGCGACTCGACGCCAGATGGTCGGTCGACATCGTGGAATCCCGCTCGGGGGGTGACTGCCTCGCATTGACGTGTGTTCCGTGTCTTTCCTTCCGTTGACGGCACAGGGAAGTCGAGACTTTACGAAGCAGGAATTGATACTTGATCAACGCTTGCGTTGACGCCGAAGGCCGTGTGCGAGCCCGGAGGGCCCGTGGCGTCGGCGCGGGCCTGGACACGCCCGCCGCCGCCTGGGACGCCGGGGTCCACGGTGCGTTGATGCGCTGTCTACGCAGTCCTGCGAGCGTTCGGGCGCCTCGCCGCTGAAGGCGAGCGGGGGCGTTGTCCGGGTCGAACCACTCCCCCATCGAGCGGATCTCGGTGGAGCCGCTGTCCGGGGCGGCGTCCGTCGCTCGTCGGCGCGAGCGGCGAACCGGCGGCCTGGTGACGTCCGGGTTCTGTCGTCAGTTACCGGGCAGCTGGGGCGGCGCGGATTTCAGCCCGTCCAGGGTGAGGTCGAGGAGGCGTTCGGCCTGCTCGCGCTGCTCGGGTTTGGCCGAGGTGAGGGCGATTCCGGCGAGGGCGGCGAACATGTCGGTCGGACGGATGTCGGAGCGGATCGTTCCGGCGGCGGCACCGGCCTCCATCAGGGAGTTGAGGGCGCCCTGAATCATCTCGTGACTGTCGGCGTAGGGGTTGCTGCCCGAGGCGACGACGGCTCGCAGGGCGTCGGCCATGCCGTATTTGGCGGTGGCGTAGTCGATGAAGCGGCGAGTCCACACCCGCAGGGCCTCGGCGGGCGGCATCGTCGCCAGGAGGCCGGCGGCGGCCTCGCACAGCCGGGCCACTTCGTTGCGGTACGCCGCCTCGATCAGCGCCTCTCGGGTCGGGAAGTTGCGGTAGAGCGTGCCCGTTCCCACGCCCGCTTCCCTGGCGATGCGCTCGAAGTGGGCGTCGAGCCCCTCCTCGCTGAACACGCGCACCGCGGCGGCCAGGATCTTGTCCCGGTTGCGCTGCGCGTCGGCCCTCAGCGGGCGCCCTGCCTCTCGGGTCATCGGCGGCTCGTTCCCTTCTCCGTTGCTAAGTGGAGGCTCCGCCACTTAACCTGGGCGAAGTGGCGGAGCCTCCACTTTCACTCTAGGGCATGGTCCGACCTGCCCGGACGCCCCCTCTGCTCCGCACTCCACACTCCACACACCGCAATCCGCAATCCGCACTCTGGAAGGACAGGCGAGCATGCCGGGAATCGAAGGCAAGGTCGTGGCGATCACAGGCGCCAGCAGCGGCATCGGCGAGGCGACCGCGCTTCTGCTGGCCGAGCGAGGCGCGAAGGTCGTCCTCGGGGCACGCCGTCCGGAGCGTCTCGCGGCCCTGGCCGCCCGCATCGAACAGGCCGGTGGCGAGGCCGCCTGGATCCGCACGGACGTGACGCGGCGCGAGGACCTCCCCAACCTCGTCAAGCTGGCATGCGACCGATACGGCAAGCTCGACGTCCTCGTCAGCAACGCCGGGATCGGCCTGATCTCCCCCCTCGACGACCTGCGCGTCGAGGACTGGGAGCAGATGATCGACGTCAACCTCAAAGGCGTCCTGTACGGAATCGCGGCGGCCCTCCCCCTCTTCCGGGAGCAGGGATTCGGACACTTCGTCAACACCGTGTCCACCGCCGGACTGCGCATCGTCCCGCTCCAGTCGGTGTACGCCGCCACCAAGAACGCCGTGCGCACCGTCTCCGAGGGCCTGCGCCAGGAGGCCGGCCCCGACCTGCGCGTGACCGTCGTCTCACCCGGCGCCGTCCGCACCGACTTCGCGGAGCACATGGACCCGGCGGCGAAGGCCCAGATCGACAAGCTGATGGAGATCGCCCTCCCGCCGGCCGCGGTGGCCCGCGCCATCGCCTTCGCCATCGAGCAACCGGACGGTGTCGACGTCGGCGACATCGTCGTTCGCCCCACCGCCCAGGGATAGGCCCCCGCGACGGGGTGAGGTGAGCGGGCGCCCTGCTCCCGGCGAGTACTGGAGAGGCCCCCTGGAGGAGCAGCGGGTTGCCGGGGCGCCACGGTCGGCCCGGACTGCGGTCGGCCGCCGGCCCGGCTGCGGGAGACGTCGCTACCCGAGCCGGGGCAGCTGGCCCGGCCGAAGGATGGAGCATGGAATTTCGTCAGTTGCGGTACTTCGTCGCGGTGGCGGAGGAGTTGCACTTCGGTCGCGCGGCCGAGCGGTTGATGATCGTGCAGTCGGCCGTCGGCCAGCAGATCGGCCGGCTGGAAGGTGAGCTGGGCGTCGAGCTGTTCGACCGCGCGGGGCGCCGCGTGCGGCTGAGTGCCGCGGGGGCGGCGCTCCTGCCCGGCGCCCGTGAGGAGTTGGCGGCCGGACAGCGGGCCTGGACCTGGTCGGCGGCTTCGTCGCCGCGCGGGAGACCGTGCTGCGCGTCGGGACGAGCCGGGGAATGGTCGTGCGGTTGAAACGGGTGCTGGAGGCGCTGGAGCGAAACACGCCCGGCACCCGGGTGGAGTTGGCCTCGGCGGCGCCGGAGGAGCGCCTGCGGCGGGTCGCCTACCGGGAGTGGGACGCGGCCTTCGTGCGCGGGGAGGTGGCGGCGCAGCAAGGCGTGCGGCTGATCCCGGTGTGGCGGGAGGAACTCGTGGTCGCCCTGCAGGCCCGCCGGAACAACCCGCCGCTGGTCGACCTGGTCACGGCTGCCTGCCGGGACGCCGGGTTCGAGCCCGTCGGCCGCCGCCGACCCCGACCAGGCCGCACAGGAACGCCGGCGCCTGGTCGCCGAGTTGGCCCGACCGGACACGACCGGCTTCGGCGTCCATTTCGCGGACGTGGTGTTCGGCCGAGTCCACTCCGACGGGCACGGCCCCGCCTGGCGAGCCATCGCCGACTGACCGCCCCCGCCCCGTGTCCTTCGCCTGGCACGCACGCAACGGCCGCCTGCCCGACATCCCCGAGGACGGTAGCTCCACCCACCTCCCGAACCTCGGCCGAGCCGTTGGTGCCGCTGGGGGACGGGGTGCTTACGGACGGAGGTGTCGCCCCGGGGCGGTGGGCGCGGGTGGCTCGGCCGGGGGGCAGCCGCTGATGAGGGGAAGCGGTGCAGTACCTGCTGGACGTGGACCACGTCGCGGGGGAAGAACTCGGCGACGGTGGTGGCCACGACGTCGCCGGCCCGTGCGAGGCTGTTGGCGATGCGGTTGACCTGGGCACCGGTCAGGTCGTCGGGCACCTGGCCGAGGCCCGCGAGGTCCAGCGCCACGTCGATGTTCCGCTCTCTACGCGGTGTGCTCGCGAATGATTTCGCCGATCTGCCGGGGAAGTCCGGGGGAGAACAGCGCGTGCCCCATGCCGGGAATCGGCTGGAATCGGGAGTGAGGGATTTCATCGGCGAGGGCACGGCCATGCGGTAGCGGGCGCAGGGGATCTTCCGTGCCGTGCATGACCAGTGTCGGGGCCCTGATCGAGGACAGCGGAGCAAGGCGGTCTTCGGTCATGTGACGTCCAGCCAGATCGTGGTTGAGGGCCGCACTGTGGTTACCGGTCCGGTCGAAGGAGGCTTCCACGAAGCGGCGAGCGGCAGGCTTGTCGAAGGGAAGGATGTCGCCGTTGAGCACGCGCCACGTCTCCAGGTCCGCTGTGACGTACTCGTCGCGAGTCCCCTGCGGGAGAGCGGCGCGTTGTGCGAGGTGCGTCAGGAAGCGTGCCGTGGGTGGCGGCAAGTCGCTGGGGTCGGGTGCCCGACCGGCCATGGCGCGCGCCCAGGCCGGGCCCGCGCTGTGGCCCATCGGGCCGGTCATCATCGCGGTCAGAGTCAGTACGCGTTCAGGGCGGTGCACGGCCAGCCATTGGCCGATCGCACCGCCCAGGGACGCCCCGACGATGTGCGCGGCGGCTACTCCGTGGCCGTCGAGCACGGCCGTCGCATCGGCGGCCATGTCCGCCAGCGTGTAGGGGTGGGTGGCGAAGTCCAGGCAGGTGGACCGGCCGGTGTCCCGGTGGTCGTAGCGGATGACCTGGCGACCGCTGGCGGCCAGCACATCCACCAGCTCGTCCGGCCATCCGATGCCGGGTGCGGCGGTCCCCATCACCAGGAGGACCGCCGGATCGTTCGAGTTGCCGACCCGTTCGGTCCACAGGCGCAATTCGCCGGATTCGACAATTAATTCAGCAATCGCAGTCATGGGCGCCAACATAGCGAACGAGGCACCAATTTTCCACATCCCCAATGGATATGAATTTCCATCGCCATTCTGGTAAAATACCGAATAGGTCGCGGGCTTCAGGAAGTGGTCGACCAGGTAGGCCATCCGAGGCTCTCGACCTTCGCCGGCCGCAGGACTACTTCGGGCGGGTCTGGTCCGCAGCGCTCCGCGCCCAAGGACTCGCCCAGTCGACCTGCGAGGAGACGGCCGCATGACGCCGCTCGTCCACGCCCCCGAAGGACAGCGCCTGGGCCGACGACGAGAACTACCGGACCCACTGTCAGCGGCCCGCGGTTGACTGACGCCATGGGAGACACCACCGACCACCTGCACCGCATCGACGCCCTGCTGACCCGCCCGGCCCCGGACATCGCCCGCCTGCCCGCCGACGGCGACCTCACCACCGCCCACCGCCGCCTCGTTGAGGCGCTGCGCCCGCGCTGGGGGTCGTCGCGTAACCTCGCGACCGGCGGTTTCGTCGACCCGACCATCGACGACGACAGCGGGCTGCCACTGGTAGCCCCGTTCGCCGGGCGTCTGGTCGAGCTGTGCGGGTGGGCGGTGGGCGAGCGCTGGATCGGCTGCGGGATCGTCCGGGACAACGACGGCGGCGCGCCGCACCTGGTCGCGGTGACGGCCCGCCGGGCCGACCCGGCGACGGCCTGCCTGCTCGCCGAGGACGGGGAGGAAGAGGCCGACGTGCCGGGTGACCGCTGGGTTCGGCGGCTCGCCGCCGCGACGGGCCGGCCGCAGTCGCGGCAGTGGACCGTCGACTGGTCGTCGGCCGAGGCCAGGCTCGGCACCGCCCTGCCCGCCGACTACCGGCACCTGGCGGAGCACTTCGGCCCTGGCATGTTCGCAGGCTTCCTCGACCTCTCCCTGCCCGGCCCCCTGCCCGGCCGCGACGACCCGTTCCCGCAGTTCCTGTGCCTCGTCGAGCACGCCCTCCACCTTGCCGAACTCGCCGCCGCCGACCCCGGTATCGCCGACCTCTACCGTCCCCACCAGCTCCACCCCGCCCCGGGCGGGCTCCTGCAGTGGGCCGGCTCCGTCCAGGCCGACCAGTTCTACTGGCTGACGGAGGATGCAGACCCGAACCGGTGGCCGGTTATCGCCCGCAACGAGGACGGCGACAGCTGGGCGCGGTTCGAGGGTTCCACCGCCGAGTTCGTCCACCGGCTCCTCACCGACCACCGGCACCCCTTCTCAGTCGCTGAGCTCATCGACCGCCCCGACTTCGAGCGGTACGAGCCCCACGAACCCGACAACCCCTTCTTGGTGGTTGAGGCCCGCTCTGGTGTCACTGGGCCATAACCCGGTTATGGGTGACCGCACCGACGACGCTCACGACGACGCCCGCGTCCAGGCCCGCACCGAGGACGTTCCCGAGCAGTCGGACGAGAACCAGCTCCCCTCCTGTAGACCGCAGTCCATCGGACTGGTCGCTGGGGAGTTGGCGCTGCGGTCCCGCGAGTCGCGGGGGGGCGGGGGGGGGGGGGCCCGCCCGGCCCGGCGAACCCCGGAGCGGTTGGGGCCGCGGGCGGGCGAGACAACACACGCCAGCCCCCCCCCCGGGGAGGGGAGGGAAGT
>NZ_JBHXML010000002.1:92648-201986 GCF_042720345.1 Kitasatospora sp. NPDC058478
GGCGCTGGTGCTCTACAACCCGTCCGCCGTCTTTGCGCGCATGACATGGGTGTGGGTGGGGGTGTGGGGGGGGGGGGGGCCGGCGCGGGGGGGGCCGGGTGGGGGGCGGCGGCCGCGACTGCCGGTCACAGGCGGAAGGGGTTGCCGCCCTGTGCGGCGATCACGTACCAGGCGGTCGCCCCGGTGTGGAGGGAGGAGTAGTAGAAGTCGCCCTCCCCGGTGTCCAGGCCGTCGTGCGAGGCGGCGACGATGCCCTTGCCGTCCGTGTTGGCCGCGCCGCTCTGGGCCTTCTGCAGGGTCGCCATCAGGGTCGCCGCCTTCGCGGCGTCGCCGTCCGCGCGGCGGACCTGGTAGGCGGCCAGCAGGTGGGCGGTGCCCTCGAACCAGACGCCGCTGGTGTCCTTGCCGCTGAAGCCCACCCCGCTGTACGGGCCGTCGGTGGCCGCCATCCGCCCGGCCGCCCAGTCGACGGCGGGCGCATAGGACGGGTCGAGGGTGGCCAGGTAGCTCCAGGTCTGCACGTCCTCCGGCTCGACGTCGTCGTTGGTGGTCACCCCGTCCAGGCCGGTGCCCGTCCACAGGTGGCCGTTGACGGCCTGCACGGACTTCACGAACCGGAACGCGTTGGTGGAGCGCTGCGCCCAGCCCGCGTCGCCGGTGACGCCGGCGAGCATGGCGAAGAAGGCGCCGGTGTCGATGTTGTGCTCCGTGGCCTTCCAGGTGAGCGGGACCATCGTCTGGCCGGTGCCGTCGTCGTTGCGCAGGCCGCCGGTGTAGCCGCCGGCACCGCGGGTGTCCGCGGTGTTGTTCTGGATCCAGTTGGCGGCCTTCAACGCCCCGTCCAGGAAGCGCTGTTGGCCGGTCACCCGGTAGAGCCGGGTGAGCGCCATGCCGGCCCAGGCCATGTTCCCGGTGTAGACGGAGAACCCGCCGACGTACGGCTCGCCGGACGGGGTCTTGACGAAGGGGTCCGGCTCGTAGGAGGCGCGGATGCGGCCGTCCGGGGTGATGTCGTGGGCCTGGGCGTACAGCAGGCTGTCCCCGAGCGCCGTGGCGTGGGCGACGTCGTCGGTTCCGCCGCGTTGCAGGAACGCGGTGATGACGAGCGCGTTGTCGTACGTGAAGGAGGCCTGGAAGCCGTCCGGGCCGAACAGCTTCGGGTCCTCGAAGTGCCCGCCCTGGTAGCTGCGGGGCACGCGCAGCGTGCTGCCGGTGCCGTGGGCGTCGAGGCGCTGGGCGAGGAAGGAGTAGGCCGCGTCCACGGAAGGCCCGGAAGGCTTCACCGGCGGCTGCTGGGACGGCAGGTGCAGGCTGTCCGCGGGCGGGGGGCCGGGCGTGCTCGGCAGGTCGGCGTCCTCGTCGCCGACCGGCACCAGTTTGAAGAGCTGGTTCTCGTCGTTGTGGTCGCACGGGGCGTTGCCGGGTGTCGCGATGCTGTTCGGCACGCTCGCGCCGGGCCACAGTGCGAGACAGTTCCCGCCCTTGATCTGGAGGTGGAAGTACCAGTGGCCGCCCTCCCAGTCCGACATCTGGAGTCCGACGTCGGCGGACTGGCCCAGGTACTCGTTGGGGGCGGCGAGGTTCCGGAACATCCAGCCGCCGTCCGTCGTCTGGAGGATTTCCCAGTCGGCTCGCGGGTCACCGGGCTGGCTGCCGACGAGCCGGCCGCTCGGCAGGTCGTAGGCCATCGCCGCACCGTTGCCGTCGACCAGTTCGGTGTGGTCGTGCGGCTTGGGGTCGGAGCCCATCGCCACGCCCCCGCCGCCGCTGCCGTAGTCCTCCCAGCTCACGTGCCCGGTGCTCCAGTCGCGAACGCCGATCTTGGCGCCCAGCATGGGGAGGGCGTCCTCCAGGCCGACGAACATGATGCCGCCCGAGCAGGTGGTCGCCATCGTCTTCCCCGGCGTCTTGCAGCTCCAGGTTCCACCCGTGGTGGCCGAGACGATGCCCAGGGCCGTGATGTTGGGCGGCGCCCCCGGCAGGCCCGGGCCGCCTCCCAGCACGACGGGGCCTCCGCTGTCACCCCTGCGGGCCGCGATGGACGAGTTGTCGGCGGCGGTGAACTGCTTGAGGGCCTTCCACCCGTACATGTAGTGGTGCTCGATCTCGCCGCCCAGGTTGTCGGGGCCCTTGGCGTAGTAGTCGGTCACCTTGGTGGTGACCTGGATGTTGCAGATCTCGCCCGAGCGGGAGCCCTCGTTGCAGATCCAGTTCCCCTCGTGCGCCACCTGCGCGGCGCTCACCCACTTCTTGGTCTGCGAGATGCTGGACTGGTCGGCCGCGCCGCCCGTCCAGATCTGCTGGTCCATCGTGATGTTCGAAGACGGCTTGATGACGGCCGCGTCGAGGTAGACGGGCCCCCTCTCGTCCTGGCGGACGATGTGGGGCGAGATCCGGGTGCCGATCGCCGGCCCCTGTGCGCCCGAATCATCCACGCCGTACCGGACGTTGGTCTCGTTGTTCGGCATGAAGCAGTGGTCCGCGGTGAGCATGGCGTTCTCGTCGCGGTACTTGATCGCGAACGCCGTGCTGCAGAACGGTGCGATGATCTGCGCGCCGCCGGCACTCGGATCGCTCCGGCGCGAGGGTTCGCCGAGGCTGATCGACTCCGTGCCGTTCGCTTCGACCGTCACCGGAACGCTCACGGACGCCACCGCCCGCCGCAGCCGCTGCGCGTCGGCCTCGCCGCCCACCACGGTCGCGGTGAGGCCGCTCCCGTCCTGCGGCATCGCCACGTCGGCGATCCGCACTCCGACGGAATCGGCGATGCGCGTCACCTCGCGCGAGGCGTCCTTCAGGTCCTGCGCGCTGTGCGGCGCCGACTTCACGTCGACACGCACCGGGCTGTGCGCGACGACCGCCCGGACCTCGGGCGCCAGCTCGCCGTGCCAGTAGACCGTGAGGTGCTTCGTCTCGGGGGCGGCGACCACGCCGGCGAGGGCCTGGCTGCCGATCTGACCCGACACCTGTTCCACGGCCGAAGCCGTCTCGTTCATCTGGCCCTGGATGGCCATCAGTTGATGCCAGGACAAGAAGGGTGAAGGGCTCCCGAAGGAGTTCGCCACGGGCGCGATGCCGGGAGCCGCGAGCACTCCCACGACGGCGGTCGCGGTGGCGAAGGCCACGAGCGGCCTTCGCCACCTGCCCCTGCGGCGGGCCGGATCTTCGGTGTGGTGGACCAACGGGAACTCCCCGGGCTCGAAACTGCGGGGCGCCTCGGCGCCCCCTCACCCGTGCCTACGGGCGGGGGTGAACGCGCAGTTCAGAGCAGGTACGGGTCGGCCACCACGGCATGGCGTCAGCCCGCCGGGGCAGCCGGCTCGGCGGCCGCCGGCGACGGCGCGGGGAGGGGAGGGGACAGCCCGGGGAGGGGACGCGGGGGAAATCCCACCACCGCTCACGCCACCCGGCACTTCTCAACCAGCCGCACAAACCCCCAGCCCACCGACAAGACCAATCAGCGAGCCGCCAACACGCCACAGTCGCGCCTTCGAGCCATAGTTCGCACAGCCGGTATACGCGACTTCCCAATCCTCCTATCCTGCAGACAAGAGCTCGCCTCATATCTGACTGATCATCAAAGATCCTGAAAAGGAGCTGAATTGATCCTACGGCGCTACGGCGACCTGGAGCTTGGGTTCACCACGAACTGGCAGCCGATGAACATCGCCTCGAACGGCAACTCCCTGGCCTACGGCGAAGTCAGTTTCTTCAAAGCCGTCCCCCCGCCGGGGTGGTCGGTGCTGGGCTGCGCCGCCCGCCGAACCAGGCAGGAGGCGGACCCCGACGGCAGGCGGGGTGGGCTGCTCGTACGAGCCGTCGGCGGCGGGGATCTGCTGCGGCCGCCGGTCGACTACCGGATGATCTGGCGTGGTGCCACCTCGGGCGCCACCGGCGTGATGTGGCGGCCCATCCCACCGCCCGGGTACGTGGCCATGGGCGACTACTACAACACCACCAGCAACGGGGCCAAGCCCCCGCTCGACGCGGTGGTGTGCGTGAAGCAGACGCACAACGGCTGGAACTATGCCCGCCGCGCCGAGGTCGGCGATCGCGTCGAGGGCTACCCCGGGGGGCACCCCGGGTCCGCAGGAGCGTTCTCGGCTTGGCCGATCGTGCCCCCGCCCTACGCGCACAATGACCAGGAGGAACGTCTCCTCCTGCCGGGCGGTATGTTCACCGGGATCGACCGCTACGACGGCAGGCCGGCGCCCACCGAGGCGTGCTGGGTCCTGGACCTGCCCGCCCAGGTCGAACACGGCCCCAGTCCTTCGGTCCCGCAGTTGACCTCCCACACGCAGCCGCCGCGGCAGGGCGTGACGGTGACCGACCGGACCTTCACCGTGCCGTACTACATGGTCACCGACCCACAGCGCGACGAGCCGTGGAAGGTCAACAACTCGCCGTTCTACCAGATACTGCGGCGGCGGAACTACGAACTGATCCTCTACCGGAACAACTCCCAGGGATCGATCGAACAGCCCGCCAGCGAACAGGTGCAGACCGGCGTCTCCACCGAGAGCAGCGAGGCGTTCAGCCGCGCCACCGGGATCAGCGTGGGCTTCTCCTACGGTGTCGAGGCCAGCGCGAAGCCCTTCGGGATCGGCGTGTCTGCCTCCTGGGAGATCAGCCTCAGCGCCTCACTCGAACTCGGCTACGAGAGCCGCTACGCGGTCACCACCATGCAACAGGTCACGATCACCCAGCAGCTGACGACCCCTCCGCGCTCCAGTGCCGCGCTGTGGATGGAACGCCAGCAACTGCTCCCGGTCCGGTCCGACGGCAGCATGGTGAGCGTACAGGCCGTGCTCCCGTTCCAGTCGCGCTACTACCACACCAGCCAGTACCCGCCGGCCGCCCAGCTCGGCGCCACCGCCCGCTACGCGGAACTCGACGCCTTCGGCCTGCCGGTGACCGATCCGATCGGAATCCCCGTCGAGCCGCAGCAGCCCGGGGAGCCCCGAGAACCCGCTTCACCGGGACAGCCCCAGGGGTCGGCGGATTCCGGGGCTTCGGCGGAGCTGGGGTAGCGGGCCTCGGCCGTCGGCCGTGTGCGAGAGGGCGATACCTGGGCTGATGTCCGGTTCGTGATTGAGTCTGAGGGGGCGTTTAGGTAGCCCTGTTACTATATGCGGCTTTTGTTCGCATCCTGTTTGGCAACCATTTGCCGGGTAAGTCGGTACTGTCCCCGAGCCGCCAGCGAGGGGCGCTGCCCGTCTCGTCCTCTTCTGCTGCTCGAAGTCCGTCTGGTTTGCAGACGTCATGGAATCGCCCAATCAGCAGCGGAACGGCATCCTCCGGCGTGTTACTGCTGACGCCGTGTCATGGCCCAGCGCAAGCCGTACCCCAACCTGTCCGACGCCCGATGGGCCCTGATAGAGCCGACTCTGACGGCCTGGAGAAAGGCCCGGCTCGACCGCAGGCCCACCGGACAGCCGGCGAAAGTCGACCTGCGCGACATCTTCAACGCGATCCTCTACGTCAACCGAACCGGAATCCCCTGGAAATACCTTCCGCACGACTTCCCCAACCACGGCACCGTCTACGCCTACTATGCCGCGTGGCGCGACGAGGGAATCTTCGCCCAGCTGAACTACGATCTCACCGGACTGGCCCGGGTGAAGGAAGGCCGCAAGCCCGAGCCGACTGCCTCGGTGATCGACACCCAGAGTGTGAAGACCTCCACCAATGTGCCCGTGACCAGCCAGGGAACCGACGCCGCGAAGAAGATCGTCGGTCGGAAGCGGGGGATCCTCACTGACACGATCGGCCTGATCCTCGCCGTGGTCGTCACCGCCGCGAGCCTGTCCGAGAACGCCGTGGGAATACAGCTCCTTGATCAGGCCAAGAAGACCTATCCGAGCATCTCCCAGAGTTGGGTCGACACCGGCTTCAAGAACGCCATGGTCGAGCATGGAGCCGGCCTCGGAATCGACGTCGAAGTCGTCCACCGGAAGTCCGACATCCCTGGATTCCATGTTGTGAAAAGGCGGTGGATGGTCGAACGGAGTCTCGGGTGGATCATGCTGCGGCGCCGCCTCGCCCGCGGCTACGAGACCCTCCCGGCCAGCTCCGAGGCCATGATCCACGTCGCCTCGATCGACAACCTCACCAAGCGCATAGCGGACGAAAGCACACCAACCTGGTGAGGAACCTATTAGGGCATAAGGGGCAATTAGCCCACACTAAACGCCCTCTGAGCGACGTTCGCTGGTCCGGAGGTCCGCGCCGGGTGTTGCCTTTCGGCCTTCGACTCAGCCTTCGACTGCACCATATGCCTGTAGGCAGCCTCCCTGCGGCACACGTTTGTCACGGGTACTCCTGGTGCTGTGACCGAGAACGCGCTTGCCGGTCCGTGGTTCGGACGCACGGATGCACCGATGCACGGATGCGCGCGGGGCGAGCGCTCACGCCGGCGAGGCCGTGATGTGCTGGTCCCGCGTGTCCGCGTGCGAGCCGCTCCAGTAGCCGACGAGGTCCGCGTAGCGCGGTGAGGCGGCGAGCAGTTGCGGATGGGTGCCGCTCAGCGTCCGGTCGCCGTCCATCAGCAGGATACGGTCGGCGCGCAGGGCCGAGCTCATCCGGTGCGCGATGACGACCACGGTGCCGCCGCGCCGCGCGAAGGCCAGCTCCGCCCGCGCCTCCGCACCCGGGTCGAGGTGGCAGGTCGCCTCGTCGAGCAGCACCACGCGAGCGTCCGAGACGTAGGCCCGGACCAGCGCCAGCAGCTGCCGCTCGCCGGCCGACAGAACGGCCCCGCCCACGCCGAGCCGGGTGTCCAGGCCGCCGAGCCGGCCGATCAGGCGGTCGGCACCGACGGCGGTCGCGGCCCGGGCGAGCTCGCTGTCCGCGGCCTCGGGGCGCAGGTAGCGGAGATTCTCCCGGAGCGTCCCGGTGAAGATGTACGCCTCCTGGGGGATCAGCACGACGTGGCGGCGCAGCCAGTCCTCGCCGAGCCGGTCCACGGGGAAGCCGCCGATCCGGATCTGCCCGGCGCCGGGCGTCGCCAACCCGGCGAGCAGGTCGGCCAGGGTCGACTTGCCGATGCCGCTGGGGCCCACCACGACCAGCACGGTGCCGGCGGGCACGGCGAGCGTGAGGTCGCGGATGACCGGCTCGGCGTGCGGGCCGTAACCGAAGGTCAGGCAGTCGATGACCAGGTCGGCGCCGGCCGAGGAGGCCTCGGCCGGGCCGGCGTCGGCGGACGGGTGGGCAGGGTGGCGCGCGGCCGGTTCGGACGGGACATCGGCTTCGCCCAACCGCTGTAGCACCGTGTGGAGTTGAATTCCCCAGGAGCCGATGACATCGACCATCGAGCGCAGCGTGGGCTCGATGGTGGTCAGCAGGTAGCCGACTGCGCCGACCAGCGCGCCGACCGTCAGCCCGTGTCCGGCCAGCAGCCACGGGCTCATCACGAACACAGTCAGCACCGGCAGCTTTCCGCCCGCCGAGACGAGCAGCGCACTGACCGCGCCGGTCCGCGCGACGGCCCGCGATGCCGCTTCCCACTCGCCGATCAGGACGTCCAGGCGCTCCCGAGCCCGACCGCGCGCGCCGGCGGCCACCAGGTCACGCAGGCCCGCCAGGGTCTGACCGGCCTCGGCGGCCAGTCGCTCGTCCGCGATCAGCAAGGCCCGTCGATGCCGGCTCAGGGCACGCAGCAGCGGCATGTACGCCGCCAGCGTGAGGACCACCGACACCCCGGCGATGGCCGCCACCGGCAGAGCGAGGGCCGCCAACCCCACCAGGGCCATCACCAGTGACACGCCGACCTGCCGGACCGAGCGCAGCAGTGCGGAGACCAGCGCCCGTACGGTCTCCACCTGTCCGGTGAGCCGGGCCACGCTCGCCCCGTCGGAGCGGGCCGTGCCGGCGACCCCGCGCCGGAGCGTGGCGGAGACCACCGAACTCACCAGTGCGTCCCGCAAGGGCTCGACCAGCACCCCCAGCCTGGGCAGGAGTTGGCGGGTCACAGCAGCCCGGAGCACCATGGCGACGCCCAGCACTGCCAGCCAGGCCAGGCCCACCAGCGGGCGCCCGGCCAGGAATCCCCGGTCCAGGGCCCGCGCTATCAGGAGCCCGGACAGCAGGGCCGGCAACGCCTCCAGCACGGACAGCGCCAGCACCGCGGCGGCGACGTCGCCGCGGCTGCGCAGATGGCGCCCCAGCATCCGCCAGCCGGGGCGCGTGGTCACGGGATCGGACACGTCTCCTCCTCCACACTCTCCGAAGCGGCGGCGAACTGCGCCTGGTACTCCTGGTCGTTCCACAGCTCCGCATGCGTTGCCACGGCTCTGATCCGGCCATCCGCCAGCCAGGCGACCAGATCCGCACGGGCCGCCGTGGAAGCGCGGTGCGCGACCATGATCCTGGTCCGCCCGGTGAAGGCGCTGTGCAACGCCTGCGTCACCCTCGCCTCGGTCACCGTGTCCAGGCTGGACGTCGCGTCGTCGAGCACGACCACCCGGCTGTCCTGGGCGAACGCCCTCGCCAGTCCGAGCCGTTGTACCTCGCCGCCGGACAGCGGAGCACCCGCCAGGCGGGTGTCGTATCCGTCGGGAAGCCGTCGGATGAAGTCATCGGCGCCGGCGGCCCGCGCAGCGGCCTCGATCACGGACTGCGTCGCCTCCGGACGAGCGAGCGCGATCGTGGCGCGGATGGTGTCGTCGAACAGCGCAGGCCGTTCGAAGGCGTACGCCACGCGGCGGGAGAGTTCATCCGCCGTGAACTCCGTCACGGGTACGCCATCGAGCAGCACCGTGCCCTGGTCCGGATCGTGGAGCCGCCCGACCAGCGCGGCGAGGCTGCTCTTTCCCCCGCCCGACGCCCCGACCACGGCCAGCGCCGTGCCGGCCGGGATCTCCAGGTCGATTCCGTCGAGCACCACCCGGTCCCCGGCGAGCAGGCGGACCCCGCGGAAGGAGACCGCACATCCGGCGGTGGATCCGTCCGGTCCCCGCTCCCCCGCCGGGGTCACTGGCTGGCCCACGGCCTCGGCGACCCGGCGGCCCGCCGCGACCGAGTGGGCCAACTCACCCACGGCGTCGATCTGTTGGAGTAGTCCGAGCGCGATCGCGACGTACCCCGTGACGGCGACGAGCTCCCCCGGGGAGATCCGCCCGGCGACCACCCCGTATCCGCTCACGGCGAGGACCAGGATCTCGATCACCGGCAGCAACAGCCCCATCTGCCAAGCGGTGGCGCGTTGCAGATGCCACGTCAGCAGGCCGGTCCTCGACAGCTCGGGCAGCGGCTCCAGCACACGTGTCGTCTCCGCTGCCACGGTGCCGCTCGCCCGGATCGTCCGGACGCCGCCCAAGGCCTCGATCAACCGGTCCGCGATCTGTCCCTGCAACTCCTGATAGCGCATGAGCGCCGACGAACTCCGGCGGAAGAACAGCCGCAGGACGACGTACACCGGCGGCAGGCCGAGCAGGAAGGTCACCGCGGGTCGCCAGTCGATCAGCCACAGGGACACCACGCCCACGATCGACGTGGCCACCGACATGACCGTGTCGAGCACGGTGAGACCGGCGTGCCCCGACTCGGCGCAGCTCCCGACCAGCCGGCCCGTGACATCCCCCGCACCGTACCGGCGCTGCCCGGCGAGTCCCGCGCCCAGCACCCGGTGGACGAGGCCGCGGCGCAACCAGCCGGTGGCCGCCGCCCCACTCGTTCCCCCGGCCACCACATGCACCACCGCGACCCCCGTCGCCACCGCGAACGCCACCGCCAGGGCCGAGACCGGCCCGGTCAGCGGACGGTGGGCCAGGGCGTCGTCGAGTGCCCGGGCCAGCAGGGCGGGGGTCGCCAGCGTCACCGCCGCATCCGTGATCGACGCCAGTACGGCGAGGGCGAACCAGCCTCGGGCCTCCAGGGCCGCCGCCGCCAGCAGGCGGGGGACCGATCTTGTCGACGTCGTCATCCTCTCCTCCAGGAGGGCAATCGGGACTGGTGGCCGGGGCCGATCAGGGCCCCGGCCACACATCGGTCACTGGCCGGTGTAGGTACAGGTCCAGCTACAGGTGTTCTGGCAAGGACGCAGGCCAGCGGCCTCCTCCTCCCCGTCCAGCGCCTGCAGCGCATCGACATCAACGGTCATCGTGTTCACCCCCTTTCGGGCAGAAAGCTCAGCATCCGACCGACCCGAAATCACTGGCCGGTGTAAGTGCAGGTCCAGCTACACGTGTTCTGGCACGGACGCAGACCAGCGGCCTCCTCCTCCCCGTCCAGCGCCTGCAGCGCATCGACGTCAACGGTCATCGTGTTCACCCCCCTTCGGGCAGAAAGCTCAGCATCCGACCGACCCGAAATCACTGGCCGGTGTAAGTGCAGGTCCAGCTACACGTGTTCTGGCACGGACGCAGGCCAACGGCCTCCTCCTCCCCGTCCAGCGCCTGCAGCGCATCGACATCAACGGTCATCGTGTTCACCCCCCTTCTTGAAGGTCGTCGCAGGTGACACCGGCCGTACCGGCGTCGCACGGCCCGAATGGCCGTGAGTCTCTGATCCCGCGGTCCCGAGCGGTCCTCACGCGTTCCCGGGGCGCTGGGAGAGGAACTCCACCAGCTGCTCCCGCAGGTGCGCGCCCGCACGGTCCTCCAGCGGGGAGTGTCCGCCGCCGGGTACTTCGGCGTAGCGGAAGTGCGTGCCCTCGCTGCGGCCGGTGTCGAGCAGCCGTTGCCGCAGCTGCCGGGACTGGTCGACCGGGATCGTCCGGTCGTCCGTGCCGTGGACGATCATCAGTGGGGTGCGGATCCGGTCGGCGAGGGTCCACAGGTCGCGGGGGCCCAGTCCGTCCTCGATCTCGGTCCGGCCGCCGAGCCGGTCGATGAGCGCACGGACCGCGGGCGCCGCCTGAGCGTGCAGCCGGGCGGCGGACAGAAAGGGGGCGACGACCGCGCAGCGGGACCACAGCTGCGGGTCCGCGGCAGCCGCCAGCAAGGCGAGATGGGCGCCGTAGCTGACCCCGTACAGCATGGGTGGTGGCGCCGATCCGGGTCGCCCTGTGGCGAGGGCTCTGACCAGGCCGCGGATGTCGGCGAGGTCGGGTCCGCCCCAGGCGCCGTGCAGGGCCTGGGCGTGCGCGGCCCCGTAGCCGGTGCTGCCGCGCTGGTTCGGGGCGACGATGGCGATGCCGGCGGTGGCGAGCCGGTGCAGCACGGGCTCGTATCCGAGGTCCCAGGCTGCCTCGGGCCCGCCGTGCAGGGCGACCAGTACGGCGTCGGCGCTGCGCCAGTCGCCTTGGCAGACGGCCTCGAACTGCCCTGCGGGGCCGGAGAACCGCTCGACTCGCGAGCGTCCCGCCGCCTGGCTTCCGGCTGGGGCCCACTCCGTCGTGGCCTCGGGCGGGAGCACCGCGATCTCGGCCGGGCGGTCCGCCGTGGAAACGGGCACCAGCAGGCCGCTGCGCCCCCAGCCGGCTACCTGCTGGACCGCCCCCGCTGCCAGCGGCACCTCCGTGATCCGGTCCTGGCGCAGGTCGTGGACCAGCAGCCGGGCCCGGGCTCCGCGGAGCACTCGCAGGGCCACCCGCGCACCGACCGGGTCGAAGGCCAGTGGCAGGACGGCGCCGTCGATGGTGTTGAGCCGCTCGGGAACGCGCAGTCCGGCCGGCTCGGCCAGGGATCTCCACGCCAGCCGGCGTCCCTGTGGCGTGTCGGTCGCCATCAGCAGCAGACCGGAGGACGGGCTTGCCAGCAGGAGGGCGTCGCCTTCCCGGCCGGGCGCGCAGGGCAGGTCGTGGTGGCTGCCGTCGGTGAGATCGACGAGTACGGTCCGGGAGCGGCTCTCGTGTCGCAGGGCCACGCCGAGCAGCCGTCCGCCGTGGTCCACCCCGCAGATGCGGCCGACCGTGCCGGGCAGGACCGCGACCGGCTCCAACCGCAACGGGCTGTCGAGCACCCGGTACAGCACCGACCGGCCCGGGCTGTCGGAGCGGACCGCCAACGCCAGGGTGCCCGGTTCGGCGGAGGCGACCAGACGCAGCGCGCGGCACTCGACGGTGAGGTGCTCACCGGCCCGCCCCGTCTGCGGGTCGGCCAGGACGAGTTCGTGCCGGCCGGCCGCACCGCGCAGCAGCAGGAGTCTCCCGTCCTCGGTCGGCAGCGGCTGGGTCCGCAGGGACTCCTCCAGCGCGAGCGTCCGGCGCCGGGGCGACGGCCCGTCGAACGACCAGTGCTCGGGCACCAGGCCGCCCTGCGAGCCTGTCGTCAGGCAGGCGGCATGCTCGGCCGTCGCGGAGAAGGCGAAACTCGTCCGGGTGGCCGGCAGTGCGGGCGCCACGGGCAACTCGGGCGCGCGGCTCGGAGCCGGGGTCCAGGTCACCATGCGCCGGCCTCGATCCCGACCGGCTCGTCCGTCGGCACGGAGAGTGCGAGGGAGTCGGGCAGCCAGAGCCGGGTGCCGCCGTGCCGTAGCCGGACCAGTGCGGCCAGCATGCCGGCGGTCCCACCGCTGTAACCGGCCGTCACCTCGGTGTTCGACTCGTCGGGCAGGAGCACGAGACCGTCACGCAACGTGTGGCGCGCGTGGGCACAGGCGACGAGTTCCGCCGCCCGCTGCCGGTAGCCCGGGTCGTCCAGGGCGGCGGCCAGGTCCAGCAGGAACTCCGCGTTGCCCGCCAGTCCGTGGCAGGCCGCCGGAGAGAGCTGCCACCTCCTGCGGTACACCTCTTCTGCGGCCTGTTCGGCCAGGTTCCGGTAGCGCTGGTCGGCAGTGGCGGTCCAGAGCCTCACCAGGAAGGTCCCCACTCCCGAGGATCCGCTGCACCAGTAGGGCAGCCGGAAGGGGGCGTTCTCGTCGTGGTCGCCCTCGGGCCACCAGGCCGCACCGTCGCCGGTCCGCGCTGCCGCCACCAGGGTGTCACCGGCACTTTGCGCGAGTGCCAGGAAGTCGTCCCGTCCGATGGCCTGGCCGGCCAGCAGGAGAAAGGTGCCGATTCCGGCGACGCCATGGGCGAATCCCAGGTGCTTGGCTCCCGCCATCGCGGAGTCGAAGTCCTTCGGAACAGGCCAGAGCGTTCCGGACCGGCCCGGTTCGGCGGCGGCCAGCAGCCCCTCGGCGGCCTCGACCGCCCGGGCCCGGAAGTCCGGCTCGCCGGTGGCCTGCCAGAAGTGCAGCTGTGTCAGACCCGCGCCGGCCGCGCCGTGGCAGACGTCGGGGTTCGGCCAGCGCACCGGCACCGCCCGGGCCAGGCGTGCCGCGGTGTCGGCCAGTTTGTCGTCGTCCAGCAGCCGGGCTGCGTCCAGCAGTGCCCAGGCGGTGCCGGAGCGGCCGAAGTACAGGCCGGGGAGCTGCGGTTCGTCCAGCCGCAGACGGCCCGCCATCCAGTCGGCCGCCTCGGCGACCCCGGACCTGAGCCGGGGGTCCGTCCGCGCGACGTCGGCCGCGGTGAGCACCGCCAGGACCCCGGCGGCGCCGTGCTGCACGTTGAGCGGGTCGTTGAGGGCGGCGAACCCGTCGGCGGGCCACAGCCGCGGCTGCCCGGCCGGGGTCATGGTGTCCAGCAGGTGGGTCAGCCCGTCGGCCAGCACCCGCTCCTCGACATCCGCCGCAAGGACCGGGCGTGCCGCTTCCCCGGGAAGCTCCGGCCGGCCGGACCGCAGTTCGGCCAGGAGCTCGCGCAGCCGCTCCAGGCTCCACCGCTGATCGACGGACTCCGCCGTCAGCCCGAGGATCGCGGGGACGAACGGCCGCGCGGCCGGGTTGTCGGCAAGGGTCCGGGACACCAGAAGGGCCAGCCGCTCGCCGTTCGTGCGGGTCGTCGGGCGGTCCGCGGCGAGCACCGTCTCGGCGCCACTCGCCAGGTGGAACAGGACCGCGCCGAGACTGAACAGGTCCGAGGTGAAGTCCGGCGCCGGGCCGCTGCGTTCCGCAGCCACCACCTCGGGCGCGGCATACCCCGGGGTGTAGGCGCGCTGGACCTGGTCGCCCGGTCGAACGACCATCTCCAGGTCGATCAGCCGCAGCGCCCCGTCCCGGGTGAGCATGAGGTTGTTCGGGTTCAGGTCCCGCAGCACATGGCCGGCGGCGTGCACACGCTCGACGATCGTCACCAGCTGCTCGACCAGGTCCAGCAGGACGGCGCTGACCGGCGCGGGATTCGCCACTACCCAGTCCCGCAGGTTCTCTCCGTCCACGCGTTCCTGGACGAGGTAGAGATTGCCCCCCTGGGTGAACACGCCGAACGCCTGCGGGCACACGCCCAGGGGTGCCAGCACCGCGTGCATCCGCGCCTCGTGCTGCAACAGGTCGCCGGCGTCCGTGCCGGCGACGGTCGACCCGACGTGGCGTCGGGCCTCCTTGATGACGACCTGCCGATCGGTCTCCCGCTCCGTGCCGTAGTACACCCCGCCCTTGTAGGTGTGCCGGATGGCCGAGCGCACCACGTAGCGGCCGTCGAGAAGGACGGCGGCCGGCCGGCTCGCCGCCTGCGGCTGCGAACCGGCCTGCGGCTGCGAACCGGGCTCCGGCGGCTGCTGCGGCAACGGCGACCGCGCCCAGGCCGGTGGCTTGAACCGCGCCAGGCGGAGGTCCCTGACCAGAGCGCCGTCGGGGGTTCGCAGCAGGGACTCGACGGTGCCGTCGTTGCCGAGCTGCGTCGTGCCGGTGAAGACGCCGTAGCGGTAGTGCACCAGGCTGCCGGGGCGGTACGGCCGGTCGGAGAGGATGCCGGGGCCGGGCAGCCCGCGGGTGGCGTGGTGGAGCTCCTCGGCGAGTGCGCGGAAGTGCTCGTCGTCATCCGGATAGACGGTGATGAACTTGCCACCGCCACCCCGGTCGTAGCTCGCGGAGACCAGTTCGGTCACCCGGTCGAGGGTGCCGGCGAACTTGAACGAGGCCCGCCCGGCGACCAGGACCTCTGCTGCCTTGAGGAGGACGATGGGCGCGGACAGCGGAGTCGCCGAGAGGTGAAGCTTCCACCCCTGCGCCGGGATGGTGCGGCCTTCCGGAGTGACATGGCACCAGAACTCCCGCGAACCGACCGTCCAGCCGCGCGCATCCCGCCGGTGCAGGACCGACGCCACGAGGCCCGGGAGCAGGTCGGAGTCCTCGTCGCGGACCGCGCTCGGCGTCGCGCTCGTACCTGTCATCAGCGGGCCTCCTACGGCGGTGGGGAGCGGCGGTGCGGAGCGGCGGCGGACCGCTCTGCTCCGTTTGCATCACCGATCCTTCCGGCGATCCGCCGGCCCGGCATCGGGGCGGCCCACGTAGGTTCCGGCCGGCGACCGGGCGAATCCGGCCTGCGGGCACGTAGGTTCCCGGACCGGGCCGTTCATCGCCCGGTACCCGCAGGCCGGTCACGGGGTCAGGCACGGGGTCAGGCACGGGGTCAGGCACGGGGGGAGACCTCGATGGCCAACCGGCAGAGCGCCGCACGGTCGGGACTGCCGGTCTTGCTGATCAGCGTGGCCATGTGCTTCTCCACCGTGCGCGGCGAGATGGACAGCCGCCGGGCGATGTCCTGGTTGCCGGGCCGCTCCACGAGCAGTGCGAGGATCTCGTACTCGCGAGCGGTGAGGCCCTGCGCGCGCAGCTGGGCCGGGATCCGGTCCCACCCGCTGCGGCGCTGGGCGACCGTCGCGCCGCTGCGACGCAACAGGGCCCGACAGGCGCCCGCCACCGAGGGGACGTCGTGGTCGTGGAAGTACTCCTCGGAGCTGCGCAGCCATGCCACCGGCTCGCCCCAGCCGTCGGCGATCGCCGCCTCGGCGACCAGCCGCAGTCCGAGGTGATGGGCCATCGGGAACAGCCCGGCACTCTGCTCGGCCCTACGGACGGCCAGGGCTGCCTCCTCGGCCCGCCCCTCCCGGCCCAGTAGGACCGCGTGGGCCAGCAGCAGGAACTGCCGGTTCCAGACCAGCCCCGCCGCCGGGGCGGCGGCCACGGCTTCGTACTCGGCCCGGCCTGCGGTGCCCGCGAGAACGTCCAGCAGGGGGCCCAGCCCGTACCGCCCGGAGAGGTAGAAGACGTTCGGGTGCCGCTCCTCCCATGCCGCCGCGGCGGCGAGTTCGGTGACCGCCTGGATCCGGTCCTCCTCCAACAGCGCGCAGATCGTGCGACAGAGGCCGAGCATCACCGGGGTCAGGAAGGACTCACCACCGCCGGACTGCCGGAAGGCCAGCAGCTCGTGCTCCATCTCGCGGCGGCGTCCCCCGTGCGCGGCGAGCGTCGCCGAGGTGAGCAGCAGGTAGCGGTGGGTCCCGAGGTCGCTCATCCGCGCGCTGGCGTCCAGGCAGCGGTCGATGGTCTCGCGCGCCTTCGCGCCGTTCCCGGTGAGCACCGCGTTCATCGCGAGCAGTGCCTCCACGCGCTGGGTCAGCATGATGGCGCCCAGCCCTCGCGCGGCGTCCCGCGCCTGTTCGAGCGTGCGGGTGTCACCGGTCCGCATGAAGCTGTTGGCGCCGAGCCGCAGCGCGGCCTCGATGCGCCAGGCCGGCAGGCTGTGGGTCTCGGCGACGGCCAGCATCCGCTTCAGGCACTCGTCCGCGTCGTCGAAGCCCCGCTCCCGGGCCAGCAGCGCGAGCAACTGCCAGGCCTGGCAGGCGACCACCGGAAGCCCCTCGCGCTGCGCCACCGCCGCCGCCTCCAGGGCCGACCGCTCGGCGTCGACCATCCGCTCGCCCTGGCCCGGGAGCAGGGCGAGGTGCCCCTCGACCAGGGCCAGCGCGGCGGTCTGTTCGGGACCGGCGCAGCTGTCGAGGAGCGCCCTGGCCGCCGCCACGTGCGCGACGGTGTCGGCGCTCCGTTCCGCGATCACGGCGGCCCAGGCGAGCCGGGTGTGCAGCGCTATCCTGCGGTCGGTGCCGAGAGACCCCGCCCCGACGGACGGCAGGGTGTCCGCCGAGGCGAAGGCGCGGTCGAGTTGACCGGCTTCGGCGAGGGCGGACAGCAGCGCCTCCGTGATGTCGGTCCGGTCCGCCTGGTCGGCGAGGTCGTGAGCGCGCTCCAGCAACCGGACCGCGGACCCCGACGTACCGTCGGCCAGCGCCCGTCGGCCCGCCTCCGCGTACGCCAGCGCCGCTGCGGCCTCGTCCCCGGCGGCGAGACGGAGCCCCGCGACCACCTGACACCGGCCGTCGGTCAGCTCGGGATCGGCCTCCAGCAGCGACGTGGCGGCCTGGCGGGCGATGGCCGCGCGCTCCGCCCGGGGGAGGTTCGCCAGCAGCGCCTCGGCGGTGAGCGCGTGCCGGAACGCGTACTGGTCCGTACCGGCCCAGTCGGGGACGAGCAGGCCTGCCTCGACGCCGGACCTGAGATGGGCGAAGAGGGTCTGTTCGTCGTGCCCGGTGATGAGCCGGAGCGTGCCGATCGAGAAGCGGGCGCCCAGGGTGGCCCCGACCAGCAGGAGTTCCCGCAGCGCGGGGTCCAGCAGATCGATCCGGTGCCCGTAGCTCTGGACGACGCTCTGCGGAACGGTCGCGGAGAGGTCGCGGACCACGCGCCAGCCGCCGTCCTCCAGGCGGAGCGCCCCGGAGCCGACCATGTCCTTCAGCAGTTCCTCGATCAGGTACGGGTTCCCGTCGCCGCCCTCGGCCAACCGGTCGGCCACGGCCACCGGTACCTCGTCGACGGGAACGGCGAGGCAACCGCCGGCGATCGCGCGGACGTCCGGCGCGGCCAGTGGGCGCAGTGGGAGAAGGGAAGCCGTCCGGCGCCGTTCGGCCGCGCGGGCCAGGTCGAAGGCGGCCCCGGGTTCGGGGCGCAGCGTGGCCAGCAGCAGCACCGGCAGTCCGGCGATGTTGTCGACGAGGTACTCGACGACGGCGATCGTCTCGGTGTCCGCGTCGTGCAGGTCCTCCAGCGCCAGCACCATGCCCGTCCCCCGCCCGAGGACGGCGAGCAGGCGCAGCAGCGCCTCGGCGAGTTCGACCACGCTCTCGGGGTAGCCGGGGACGGCGGTGTGCCGCCATTCCGGAACGACCCGGGCCAGGGCCGGACGGTAGGGTTCGAGCTCCGCGTCCTCGGGCGGCCCGCTGGTCCGGAAACGGGACGACAGCGCCTCGACGAGCGGGCGGAAGGGCGTTCCCGCGCTCGTCGGGCTGCCCCGGCCGCGCAGGACCGGCAGGCCCAGGTCGGCGGCCTGGCCGCAGCAGTCGCCGAGCAGCCGGGACTTGCCGATCCCGGCATCTCCCAGCAGGAACACGGCACGACCCTCCCCCTCTCGGAGCGCCGTCAAGGCGCCGCTGAGCTGGGACAGTTCGGCTTTCCGGCCGATGGTGACCGACGAGGTTGTACGCATACCGCGCAGGTTACTGGAGGGTTGTGACGGTCCGGCAGGAGTGGATCAAGGGGGGTTTCTCACACCCGGCAGCCGGTACGGCCCTGTCGGAGGCACCGGCTGCCGGTCGGCGGATGCCGACTACCGGCTCACCTCGGGGCCGCCGGTGAAGGTCATCGTCGGGAACTGGTGGGAGAACCGCACGCCGTCGTGCGCGGCGAGCAGAGCGGTGCGACGGGCGAGCCCGCCGGCCGCCCGGAGCCTGATCTCACCGGCGGGGTGATCCACGGCTTCGCCCTGCCGCATGCCGGGCTGCTTCCACTGGCGGACCAGATCGGGGGTGTTCATGGTGTTCGGCCGTTCCTTTCCTGAGGCCACGGCGTCCACGATGACGACCGGGGCGTGATCGGCGGCTGCAGCAGCAGCGCCGAAGCTGTTCGTTCGGGGGCGGCGAGCCGCAGCAGACCGTGTCCGATACCGGCGAGCCCGGTCAGCAGGCCGGGTGTGCTGAGCCCTCCAGGAGTGCCGCAGCGCGGTCCGCTCCGGTCGAGCGTCTCCAGCAGCGCGCCCGCGCGCCGGTTGTGCACGGTGTGCCCGACGGAGTGCTCAGCCGTACCGGTGAGCAGTTCGAGGGCGCCGAGTTCGCCGTGGCAGAGACTGTGGTTGGGCAGTGGGTCACCAAGCGCGAGCACCCTGACCGCGCTGTCGACGATCTCCGTCGGCCCGGCTGCGCTGTCGGAGGCCGCCAACGCGATGCCCGGCAGGCCCGTGCACCAGGAGTGGTCCAGGTCCTGTCCGACTGCCGCCCGCAGGGCGGCCAGCCCCGCCTGCTCGTACCTGGCACCGCCGCCTACCGCCGCGAACCTGAGCAGAGCCCAGCCGATGCCCGCCGATCCGGTACCGAAGCCGGGGGCGGCGGGGAGGGGACGATCGGCGAGGCGGGCCGCGCACAGCTGCGCACCCTGCCAGGCTTCGGCGGAGCCGGTGGCCTCGTGCACCGAGAGCAGGGCCACCAGGCCGCCGGCGGTGCCGTCGAAGACACCGGACGCGTCCTCGGCCCGGGCCGCAGCGGTGGTGAGGTCCACCGCCGGTCCGATCCAGCCACGGATCTCGGCGTCGTCCACAATGGTGGACACCTGGGTGAGGCCGTAGGCGATACCGCCCAGACCGGCGAAGGCCCCGGACCCGACGACACCGAGCTCCTCCGGGTGCTCCGCAAGCCGCTCCAGCAGGCGGGGCAGCGGCCGCAGAGCACGGCGGGCCACCTCCGCGTAGCGCGCCTCGCCGGTGAGGCCGGCGAGTTGCGCCAGGAAGAGCGCCACCCCCGGGTAACCGGCGCCCAGGTCGGCACCGGACGGTCCGAGGCGCCAGTACCGGTCCGCGAGGAGTTCGAGCCCGAGCCAGTTGACGCGCGTCCCGCTCTGCTTCGCCCTGTCCACCAGCTGGTCGCCGATGCCCCGGGCGGCGGCAAGCAGCCGTGCCGGATCCAGGGCAGATCCGCGGGCGGGCCGGGGAGGAAGCCGGGGCGGGGCGCCGACGCCGTGGGCGGAGGCGGTGGACCTGCCGGCCATCGCCGCCCGGACTATCCACTCCTGCTCGTCGCGGTCCGTGCGGCCCATCGCCCGGATCTTGTCCGACACCCGGTCCAGGCCCGGCCGGTCGAGTACGCCGGGCAGCCGGCGGCCCGTGCCGCTCCAAAGGTCCGACGAACCCGGCCGCGTGGTGAACAACGGGATGTCGCCGTCCCACAGTTCGGCGATCTCCTCATCGAGCAGCCCGGGCCAACCGGAGGCTTCGAGCGCGTCCGTCCCCAAGAGGCTCAGGATCTCGTCCCGGTCCACCGCGTCCCGCAGGACATCGGGATGGGTCGACTCATCGAGCAGCGTCGCGTAGACGAGGCTGGCCCGGGCCACCACACGCACCTCGTCCCCCGCGAACCCTCGCAACAGGCCCTGTGGTCCCACGAGTTCGTCCCGGCCGGCCTCGATCGCGCGGTATCCGGCGCGGAAGCCGGCGACGAGGGCCTCGGTGTACCCGGCCGGGTCCACTTCGGCTCCGTCGAGCAGGGGGCGGTTCCCGGCGCCGGTGATCTCTCCGGCCCGGCGGACCAGTCTCATCTCGTCCGTACCGCCGGCCGCCCAGTCCACCCCCTCCACCGGTGAGCGGCGCCCCGCGTCGCCGCCCAGGCCCGAGACGTCGACCGCCGTCTCGTCGCCGAGCAGCAGACGCGGCAGCAGGCCGCTGCGGTACACCGAGGACTCCAGCGCGCGAGCCGCCGGATCCTCCTGCGGGTCGGCCGGGACGCACGGATGGAAGAGGGTCTCGACGTCGACCAGGACGGGTTCGTCCCCGCAGGCGATCAGGTTCTCGAAGTGCAGGTCGGTGCCGTCCAGTGCGTACAGCAGCGCCAGCCACGCCCCCTGCCGGAGGTAGAACCGCTCCAGCTGCCGCTCCGCCGTGCAGGAGCCGGGCGCGACGAACTCCACCCAGCCGTACCCGTCACGCTCCAGCAGAGCGAGGACCCGCAGCCCCGGCGTACCGGGCCTCGCGTTGAACCAGCCGACCAGCTCGTTGAAGCGTCCGTGCACGCGCAGCGATCTCGGCTTGTACACGACCCGGGTGCCGTCGGCGAACCGCAGCACCGCGACGCTGCGCCCACGGCGGTGCCCGTCGCCCGTGGTCCGTTCGACCGCGACCAACCGCCCGGGGTCGGCGCCGGCCAGCAGGGTGGCGACGATGGCGGCCCGGTCGGCGGCGAACCGGTCGAGCAGTTCCGCCAACGCCGAACCGCCGTGGCGGCAGGCCTGCGCCAGGAGGCGGGCGAGCACCGGGTACTCGCCCAGCAGTGCGGACAGCCCATCCTGACGTCCGACCAGAAGAAGGAAGTTCCGGAACCGATCCGATGGTGCCGCGCCATCGAGGCGGCCCGTCACCCTCGCGACGTTGAGCTCCAGTACGAGGGTGCGGGCGGCCAGTCGGGCCAGCGCACCGGCGAGCTGTCGGACGAAGTCCGCCCGGATGGCCCGGAGGTCGGCCACGGCGTCCGGCACGACGGTTGGGAGTCGCGCTCCGGCCAGCTCGGCGAAGGGCGCCAGCACGGCCGCGAAGCCGGTGATGCCCGGCAGCTCCCCGGTCGGCACGCGCGGCGCCGACGCGGCGCGCGCGAGGGCCGATTCGGCGAACTCGGCCCACTCCGGCCGCTGGCCGCAGGGCATTTCGGCTGCGGGTACGCCCCGCAGCCACCAGGCGCCGTCCGTGGTCTCCGCTGCTCCGACGTCCTTGTCGATCATGATTCTGAGCCTCCCAGCCAATGGCAGGCCCACACAAGCCAATTCCGTTGTGTCCACCGGACCATCAGGATCGAGCCCCTGCTCCCGTGTCCGCCGCCCCTGTTCCTGCCTCATCTGCTGACTCCGAGCGGCCGGGATCGGCTGCCGCCCCGAGGGGCCGCGGGAATGGTACGTTCGCCCCATGACCCTATCTGGAAGATATAGCGAGGATCCAGGCGCCGCCGACATCGGACTGCCGAAGCTCACGCCCACGGGATGGACGGTGCTCGGCTTCCTGTCGCTCAGCTCCCGCAACGGCTACCAGCTACGACAGGCCGTGCAGCGCTCCGTCGGGCACTTCTGGGGCGTGAGCTACGGCCAGCTCTACCCGCAGCTGAAGCACCTGGAGGCGAGCGGCCTGATCGCCGCGGACGAGCCGGCCGCCGAGCGGGGCAGGCAGACCGTCTGGCAGCTGACCGAGCAGGGCGCGACAGCCCTGGACGGCTGGCTCAGCCTCCCGGCCCAGCCTGCGCAGCGGCGCGACGAGGGCATGGTCAAGCTGTTGTTCAGCGACCACGCCGGTCCACGGGCGATGTTGCGGCTGATCGAGCAGCGCCGCGACGAGGCACACGCCCGCCGCGATCAGGCCACGGCGACCGTGCCCGGCGCCCAATGGCCCGAGCAGACCGAGCGCAGCGCCGACACCGTCCCGGCCACCTGGCTGGTCCGTGCCCACACGATCGCCCTGGCCGACGCGGAACTCGCCTGGTGCGACCAGGCCCAGGCCCTGATCGCCGAACAACTCGGCGCCTCCAGCGAGTCCGACGATGTCCGCTGACCGCGACCTGCCCGGGCGGCGACCACGCGACGTGACCGTGATCCGGATGCTGCTGCTCCTCACGGGCGTCGCCACCGTGCTCAACGGCCTACTGGAACAGAACCCGGCCTACCCGGCCACCACCCGGGGCTTCGGCATGCTGCTGGCCGTCTTCGGCCTCGGCTGCTGGTGGACGGTCTGGCGGCTGCGCCGGCCCGGAACACGGCTGTTCGGCCAGTTACTGGTGCTGCTCGGGCTGCTCGCGGCGATCCGGGCCTACCAGGCCCTCCGGTTCGACAGCGCACTGCCGGCAGCCGGACTCGTCCTGCCACTGCTGGTCTACGGGCGGCTGCGCAAACCTGCGGTCCGCCGCTGGCTGGAGCAGGGCACCGCGGACGGGCCCGCGACACAGCGCACAGCGGCCGGTCGGGCACCGCTGCTGCGCCGATGGGTGGGGGCGTTGGGAGTGCTGGGCGTCACCGTCGCCGCACTGGGCGTGCTGACCGGTGCGGGCGCCGCCGTCGCGCTGATGCCCTGCGCCTTCCCCACGCCCGCGGTGGGCGGATTGCAGCAGGACCAGACCACCGCAGCCACGAACGCCGACCCGACCGGGCGGGTCGCCGCGACCGACGGGGTGCCGCTCGCCTACCACGCGTACCTCCCCGCCAACCCGGTCGCGAGCCTGGTGTTCTACCACGGCTCGGGCGCCAACAGCGCGGCCGGATACCTCCCGCTCGGCCGCGAACTCGCCGACGACCACCACATCGCGACGTACCTGGTGGACATTCGGGGCCACGGCGCCTCCGGCGGCCCGCGCGGTGACGCGCCGACGCCGGAACAGGTCTGGCAGGACACCCGGACCATGGTCGACTTCGTGCACCGGCAGCAGCCGAGACTGCCGCTCTTCGTCGGCGGCCACTCGGCCGGCGCCGGCCTGGTACTCAACAGCCTCGACCGGATCGACGACCAGGTAGCCGGCTATGTCCTCCTCGCCCCGGACTTCGGCCTGCACTCCGACACCGAACAGGTGAGCGGCGCCTCGAACTTCGCCACCGTCTGCCAGCGCGCCTTCGTGGTCAACGCGGTCAGCAACCACGTGCTCGACGGACACACCCCGGCACTCGGGTTCGCGTACACGTCCCAGGAGGTCCAGTCAGCGAAGCTGGTCCCGCGCTACACGGTGAACATGGCACTGGCGCAGAACGCCGACAACAGCGCCGCCGTGCTGCGCGGCCTGACCAAGCCGCTCGGCGTGTGGATCGGGGCCCAGGACGAGGTGTTCAACCCGGCCCGGGTGATCGCCTACGCGGCACAAGCCGGCCACCCGGCCAACGACACCTTCCAGACCGTGGCACATGACAACCACCTCGGCATCCTGACGGACGGCGCCGCATCGATCGGCCCGTGGATCGACCATCAGGCCGACCTCCGCCAACGGTGACCTCTCGACGGCGGGTCAGGGCTCCGGCGGGCCGGCAACAGAGGAACGCCGCCTCGCCACCCGAGAGCTGCGATGACCCGCCGTCAGTCGTCGTGTCGGCCACCGGGTATCTCAGGACAACCCACGCCCTCGGGCGCCGAAACCGCCCGAACAGCAGCGCCCCACCGGCCGGTTCGCCGTTTGGCCACCGCCGGGCGTTCGGACCGGGTCGGCTGCGACGGGACGTCCCGGAAACCTCGAATTCGCACACCTCATCGATCCCGGACGGGCAGAGTGGGAACCCGATCCGCCGAACAGTCGACCTGGAGGCTCCCGTGCTCAACCTCTCCCGCGATGAACTACCGGAACGGCACCAGGAGTTGCTGGACGTCCTGGTGACACGGCATGACCTGGCCACCGAGCGCCGCCGTAACACCTCGTTCGTACTCCTCGACCACGACGGACGTCGCTTCGCCGTCTGCGAGTACGGAGCGCACTGGTACGAGGAAGGCGTGCCGGTGCACCTGGCAGTCGACCTGACCACGGGCAGCCATGTGTCGATCACCGCCTACCGCGCCTCCGCCATGTGGCCGGGAACGTTCTGGTCGTTCTTCGAACCCGGCCGCGTCCCCTCCGACGACCCGGTGCGGGCCTGGCTGGCGACCCCGGCGGCCGCCCCCGGGCCGCGCCCGAGCGTCGCCGTGGCGTGGCCGGACCAACTCGAACGGTTCTGCGCTGCGGAGCTGGTCCGCACCGACCAACCCGAGCTGCTCGCACAGGCCGAGCTGGTCGCGGACCCGGAACTTCCCGAGGACCAGACCACACTGGTACGACGGCACTCCGCGGCGGCACTGCCGTACGCCGTGCTGTTCCGCCACGAGGACGCGCTGAGCGTCGTCAACAAGCTGATCGGCAGCGGCCGGGGCTGTCCGCTCCCCGATCTCTGAGCCAGCGTTTATCGTCGCAGGTCGAGTGACCTGCGACGATAAACGCCAAGCTCAGAGCGGGAGCGTCACCCAGGGTCTACCAGTCGGTGCCGATGTTGGCGCGGTTGCCGAAGGTGCTCTGGCCGGTGCCGGGGTAGAAGTACATGTCGCCGGTGGATCCTTGAGGGGCCTGGACGGCGGCGACGTCCGACTTCCCGTCGGCGTTGAAGTCGCCGCCGATGAGGTCGCGCATGATGTTCCAGCCGGTGCCGGCATTGACCGGCGCTGCGAAGGAACCGGCACCATTGCCCGGATAGACGTACAGATTCCCGTCAGCAGTACCGACCGCGGCGATGTCCGACTTCCCGTCACCGTTGAAGTCACCGCTGGCGAATTTACCCACGGTGTTCCAGCCGGTGCCGGCGTTGATCGGGGCTGCGAAAGAGCCGGCGCCATTGCCCGGATAGACGTACAGATTCCCGTCAGCAGTACCGACCGCGGCGATATCCGACTTCCCGTCACCGTTGAAGTCACCGCCGATGAGATGGTCCAGGTTGTTCCAGCCGGTGCCCGCCAACCACGGCGTGCCGAACGCGCCGGCGCCATTGCCCGGATAGACGTACAGATTCCCGTTGGCGGTGTTCACCGCGGCGAGATCGACCTTCCCATCGCCGTTGAAGTCACCCGGCGTCACATTGCTGACCGTGTCCCAACCGGTACCGATCAGACTCCGCTCACCGAACGTACCGACACCGGTACCCGGGTACAGGTACATCTTCCCCGTCGCCGCATCCACCGCCGCCAGATCGGTCTTCCCGTCACCATTGAAGTCAGCCGACGCAAAACCCGTCATCCCCACCGGAGTCGCCGGCGGAGGCGTGGTGTTGTCCTCAACGACCTTGTTGAGGCGGAGGGCCACGTAGCTGCTTGCCGGGTAGCTGGAGATGTTTCCGGTGTAGACGTTCCCGTTCCCATAGGTCACGTCGGTCCTCGGGTTCGACTGGTGGATGTAGGTGAAGTCCCCGGTCGCCTGGTTGTTCCACCTCACGAAGAGCACGACGTGGTCGCTGATGTTGTCCAGCGCGTCGCCGGGGCGGAGTTCGCTCTTGTTGATGCGCGTGCTCAGCGATCGGCTGT
Organism: Kitasatospora sp. NPDC058478; assembly: GCF_042720345.1. NCBI lineage: Bacteria > Bacillati > Actinomycetota > Actinomycetes > Kitasatosporales > Streptomycetaceae > Kitasatospora > Kitasatospora sp. NPDC058478. The sequence goes on from NZ_JBHXML010000002.1 coordinate 118,441, forward strand.
CGAGGGTATTGGTGGTCGGCGAGCCGAGCCCGGTGGCCGACAGGTGCCAAGCCATCGAGATGAACCCTGAGCAGTCGGTGCGGTAGGTGTGGCCGTCGCCGTCCCCGTACGTCGCGCCCTGGTTGTACTGGACGTTCTGGGCGTCCCAGTACTGGGCGCGCTGCAGGATCTCGGATCGGTTGACGGGGCCTCCGAGGGAGGAGCCGGCCTGGGCGGGCGGCGCGGTCAGGCCCACGGCGGCCATGGCGGCGATTAACGGAACGAGAACGGACGCGCGGCGGAAGCGGCTGTTCTTGGGCATGGCTGTCTACCTCGATCTGGTCAATGGTGTGTGTCGACTACTGAGTTGGGGGGCGGGCTACCAGCCGGTGCCGATGCTGGTGCGGTTGCCGAAGGTGTTCTGGCCGGTGCCGGGATAGAAGTACATGTCACCGGTGGATCCTTGCGGAGCCTGGACGGCGGCGATGTCCGACTTCCCGTCGGCGTTGAAGTCGCCGCCGATGAGGTCGCGCATGATGTTCCAGCCGGTACCGGCGTTGACCGGCGCTGCGAAGGAACCGGCGCCGTTGCCCGGATAGACGTACAGATTCCCGTCAGCAGTACCGACCGCGGCGATGTCCGACTTCCCGTCACCGTTGAAGTCACCGCTCGCGAATTTACCCAGGGTGTTCCAACCGGTACCGGCGTTGATCGGCGCTGCGAAGGAACCGGCACCGTTACCCGGATAGACGTACAGATTCCCGTCAGCAGTACCGACCGCGGCGATGTCCGACTTCCCGTCACCGTTGAAGTCACCGCCGATGAGGTGGTCCAGGTTGTTCCAGCCGGTGCCCGCCAACCACGGCGTGCCGAACGCGCCGGCGCCATTGCCCGGATAGACGTACAGATTCCCGTTGGCGGTGTTCACCGCGGCGAGATCGATCTTCCCATCGCCGTTGAAGTCACCCGGCGTCACATTGCTCACCGTGTCCCAACCGGTGCCGATCAGACTCCGCTCACCGAACGTACCGACACCGGTACCCGGGTACAGGTACATCTTCCCCGTCGCCGCATCCACCGCCGCCAGATCGGTCTTCCCGTCACCATTGAAGTCAGCCGACGCAAAACCCGTCATCCCCACCGGAATAGCGGGGCTCTGACCGATGGCGTTGACGATCTTCTGCGCGTCGGCCGCCTGACCCTGGTAGAGGCTGGGATAGGCCGACTGCTGGACACCTTGGCAGACCTCGCCGATCGACTTGCTCTGCCACGTGTTGTTCGGATACGTCGAGAGCATCGCGCTGATGAACTTGCGGGTCGTCGTCGCCGGGTCGAGCCGCTGCGCGGTGGTGCCCCACGAGGCCCGCTGCTGGAACAGGCCGACGCTGTCGTGGTCCTCCATGTTCGGGTTGTTCCGCAGGGTGGATTCCACGACCGCCGTGGTGATCGCGATGACCTCCGCCTGCTGCGGTAAGCCGTTGGCCCGCACGGTGTTGACGATGGCCCGGGCGCAGGACATCCGGTACGCGTTCATCGCGTTCCGCAGGCTGCCGGTGAGCTGTTGGTTCAGTTGGACGGCGGCGGTGGTGTCGGCGGAGGTGACCGTGCCACAGGACACATCGGGCAGCGCCGCGTGCGCGGGGCTCGTCGCAACCATCGTCCCGCCGGCCAGGACCCCACTCACCGCGAGAAGTTGCAGGGCGTTGCGCACAGTCCTCTTCATGGTGAAACGTTTCCTTCGTTCGCAGGTCGGATGTGTCGTGGCCAGAGATCTGGGCCACGACAGGTCTCAAGGGCAGTGAGGGAATTCGCCTTCGACCGTGCGCCGGACAGGGCATGGACAAGCCCGGCGCGCAACACGTGAGAGCAGAGTGAGAACGCCCCGGATCGACGACCGCCCCGGTTCGGCGACCGCCCCGGCCGCGCGGCGCCATCACGGCGACGGGCGCGGCGCCCGGGCCGGTGACGTGCGGGTGGGCCCGAAGTGGGCTGCTACCGCCGGCCCATGGTGTCGGTGCACACCAGGGGCGGCGCCGGAAGCGGGGTGGCGGTGACGAGCGGGGTGACGAGGGCGGCGACCGCGGCGGCCTTCGCGATGCGGGTGCGGATCATGGCAGGGCTCCTTCGGGACACACGCGCAACAGGGAGTGGTCCGGATCCGGTGCGTCCCGCGGTGACGCTGTCCCGGTTCCCTTTCGGCTGCTTGTCGCTGCCGTTGGGTACGATCCTGCCCGCCGGCCAGTGGCCCAACTAGGGCTCTGTGCTGGCCTGAACCGGCCTTGGCCCAAGCCGTCCACCGTGGTCGGATGCGGACGCCCATCGCCGCGGGCCGACGCATGCGGCTGCAGGGCGATCGATGTTCCGGAATGCGGCCGGTGACGGTTCGGACTGTGGCCTTGAACGAGCGATCGGCAGAATCAGCAGGCTATCTGACTGATCATCATCGCCCGGCGGATGCTCGCGGCCAAGGCCCGGTGAAGGCGTGCCAGGCCCGCGACGCGATATGCCAGTGGGGCTGTCCACGACGCCGGGCCCGGTCACCGCGACGGCGAGCACCGTGCCAGCCCGGCTGTGCGAGGCGGGGCCGGCCGAGGTGAAGGTCGAGTTGGATCGGGCAGCTGGTCGACCGGGCCCGCGTCACCGGCGCTGGAAGGCTCCGGCAGCAGATGACGCAGTAGCTCCTGGAGCCCGCCCTTGAGGGCGAGATGACGGACCACCCCGGCTACGAGAAGCACGACCATGCGGGGGCTGGCAGCGGGAAGTCACGCAACGCGGTCCGGTCGAAGACCGTGCTGACCGAGGTCGGCCCGACCGTGGCCGGGGGCCGACGCTTCGGGACCGTTCAGCGGGCGTCGGTCTCGTCGATCAAGTACTGGAGTTCGTCGAAGATCTGGAGCACGACGACGACCAGGACATGGTCGGCGACCATGAATTCCACCACGACGCCGGGCGCGGCGTAAGCCTTGCGCAGGTGCTCGTCGGGGCCGATCGGTGCCGTCGCCGTCTTGTGGTACGGGTCGCGGGCGAGAACACCCAGTGCACGCTCCAGCAGATCGCGACGTTCGGCGGGCAGGGCGTCGATCGTCGTCCTCGCCTCGACGGTGTACTGCACGCGGTACGTCATACCCGACACGATAGCCGGGACGGCGTCCGAACGGGGAACTGTCCAAGGAGAGGCCGGTGGCCAAGCTGCTGACCGCCCAGCTCTTCCAGGACCGCCCGACGGTTCGGCGCGGCAGGCCGAAGGGCTCGGGCGGGAGGGCGGTTTCTGGTGCTCCGGGCCCCGCCCGAGCCGTTCGGGGTCAACGGCCGGCGGTCTCCGGCTCCAGCACGAAGACGGGGATCACCCGGTCCGTCTTCGTCTGGTACTCGGCGTAGTCCGGCCAGACCTCGACCGCGCGGGCCCACCACAGCTCCCGCTCCGCGCCCTCGACCTCGCGCGCCGTCATGTCCTGGCGCACGGCGCCGTCCTGGAGCTCGACCCGCGGGTGGGCGACCAGGTTGTGGTACCAGGTGGGGTTCTTGGGCGCGCCGCCCTGCGAGGCCACCAGGGCGTACGTCCCCTCGTGTTCCACCCTCATCAGCGGGTTCTTGCGGATCTTGCCGCTCTTGGCCCCCAGGCTGGTGAGGACGACCACCGGCACGCCCCGCAGCGTCGTGCCCTCGGTGCCCCCGGAGCTCTCGTACAACGCGACCTGGTCGCTGACCCACTTCTCCGGGCTCGGCTGGTATTCGCCGCTAAGAGGCATGCTGTTCCCGTCCCACTCGATGAGGACCACCGACGGCCGACCTTGTGTCATCCGCCCCGAGGCCCTCGCTCCGTTCGGCCGCCTCCATGATTCACCACGAGGCCGCCGCCCGATAGGAGGCGACGCAACGGCGGGGCGCGACGGCGGGGCGTGCCGCCGCGGACCGGACCAACGGCGATCGACGGTCAACGGTGCGGCTGCGGCGGCCGGTTCGGGGCACGATCGTGAACTGCCCGGCAGTGGGGGTCCGGACCAGGCCGGACCCTCAGCGGATTTCGGGTCAGGGGCAGGTGACGTTGAAGGTGGCCTCGTGGGTGGCGGCCACGTTGCTGCCCCAGTTGCCGAGGATGTCCTTCATCTGGACGCCGTAGTAGGACCACAGCTTCCAGGTGCCGTTCTGGCAGGGGTAGGTGCTGCCGTTGCTCGCGGCACTGTTCTTGCCGGAGGCACCGGGGAAGAGCGCGTCCTTGGTCTTGATGCCGTCCGGGAAGGTGATCTCGTAGGAGCTGGGCTCCCAGATGCGGCAGCCGTTCGGCGGGTCCGCCCAGCCGATGATCTTCCACCAGCCGCACTCGGTCCACAGCGTCGGGTAGATCCCCCCGTCTCCGCTGTCGTAGAGGCACAGCCAGCTCTTCATCCGGCGGTCCTGGTTGCCGTTGTAGTCGACCCATTCACCGCAGTGCGGCTCGGCGACCGTACGCGTGGACGGGGCGGCCTGGCGTGGTGCGGGGGCGGCGGGGGCGGCGGCGGCAGTCGTGGCGGTGAGGGCGAGCGCACCGAGGGCGGCGAGGGCGGCAGTGCCCGCACGCACCCGTCGGGCGGGTCGGGGATGCGAAGTGATCATGGAGGCATGATGTCGCCGTCCGGGCCCTCCGATGCCGGCGGCCGCGGAGGTTTCACCCGAACGAGGTGAGGTGGGACGGGTTTTCGAGGTGCCGCCCTGACCGTTCAGGTGCCGTCACCTGCCGCCGCCGCCGTCGTCGAGGAGGGCCAGGCGGGCGATGACGTCGTCGGCCAGCTTCGCAAGCAGGCGGCCCAGGTCCCCGCGGTCCTGGTCCGGCCAGTGCGCTATCGCGTCCGTGAACCAGCCGATCATGGACGTCGCGTAGGCGTTCGCGGCCCTCGTTCCTTCAGTGGTCGCCTCGATGAGGCTGGCACGCCGGTCGTGCGGGTCGCCGACGCGGTGGACGAGGCCGCGCCGCTCCAGCGCCTGGACCTGTCGCGTGACGTGCGGGCCGACCACCTGCATCCGTTCGGCGATCTCCCCGATGCGCAGCGGCCGGTCCGCCATGTGCAGGGTCATGAGCGCGCTCAGCGCGGGGCGCTCCAGGGCGAGTCCCGCCGCCTCGGCCGCCCGTTCGGCCAGGCGTCCGCGGGTCATGGCGTTGCTCAGCTGGGCCAGCCGGGGCAGGGCCGCCCAGACGGCTGCCGCCTGCTCGTCCGCGCCGGGGTCGTCCGGCGAGTCCGCGGTCATCGGACCACCACCTCCACTTGAATACCTAACTTAGGTATCTATATCCTGGGGCTGCGCCCGCTCTCCGCGGGTGCACTGTGCCGTCCATAAAGATACCTAAGGTACGCATCTTCGGTGTGACCGCCAGGAGGCGACCGCCGGGCTGCGCCGCCAGGAGGAGAGCACACCGTGAACAACCACTCCGCGAACCGCAAGGTCCTCATCTCGGGCGCGAGCATCGCCGGCCCCGCCCTCGCCTACTGGCTCGACCGCTACGGCTTCGACGTCACCGTCGTCGAACGGGCGTCAGCCGTACGGGGCGGCGGGTACGCCATCGACATCCGCGGCGCCGCCCGCGAGGTCGTCGACCGCATGGGGCTGCTCCCGCAACTGCGCGCAGCCCACGTGGACACGCGCAAGCTCTCGTTCGTGGACGCGGACGGGGCGCTCATCGGCTCCGTCGCCCCCGAGGCCGTCACCGGAGGCGCCGCAGGCCTGGACCTGGAAGTACGGCGCGGCGACCTGGCGAGCGCCCTCTACGCCCCGCTCCGCGACCGGGTCGAGTTCCTCTTCGGCGACTCCATCGCCACCCTGGACGACCGGGCGGACGGCGTCGACGTCACCTTCGAAAGCGGCGCCCACCGCACCTTCGACCTGGTGATCGGCACCGACGGGCTGCACTCCAACACCCGCGGGCTGGTCTTCGGCCCCGAGGACGCGTTCCACCGCTACCTCGGCCACGTCTTCGCCGGTTTCACCCTCGCGAACGACCTGGGCCTCGCCCACGAAGGGATCATCTGGAACACGCCAGGCCGCGCGGCCGTCCTCTACGCCCACGAACCCGCCGACCACATACACGGGTTCCTCCTCCTCAAGCGGGAGGACGCCCCCGTCGACGCCATCCGGGACCCACAGGCGCAGCGCGAACTCGTCGCCGCCACCTTCCCCGAGCGCAGCTGGCACCTCCCGCGCCTGGTGGACGCGCTGCGCGAGGCCGACGACCTGTTCTTCGACGTCGTCAGCCAGATCCACATGCCCACCTGGTCCCGTGGCCGCGTCGCCCTCGCCGGTGACGCGGCCCACGCGACCTCGTTCCTGTCCGGCCAGGGCTCCAGCGTCTCGCTCGTCGGCGCCTACCTCCTGGCCGGAGAACTGGCCTCCCACGCCGACCACGCGGCCGCCTTCGCGGCCTACGAGCGCAAGGCGCGCCCCTTCGTGGAGCGGAACCAGGCGCTGGCCGCCTCCGGCGGCACCACCCTCATCCCCGGCACCCAGGACATGCTCGACACCCGCAACGCGGCCCTGCGCAACCCCACCACCTCGGCGGGCGCCGGGGGACGTGCCGCCCACAGCGACGTGATCCTGCCGGACTACGACCACGCCGGATGACGGCGTGCCCGCGTGCCGGGCTCAGCGAGTCGGGCGGTTCCGCGCTGCCCAGCGGCCACACCTGCTGAGGGATGCGACGGGTTGCTGGTCCCGGCTTCGCGCACGTAGTGGTGGTCCAACGCGGTGCTGACGCGGCGCTAGAGAGTCACCCCTTGCAGGGACAGCACGATGCCCGCGCCGATGCCGCCCATCCCCAGAGCGACGGCCGCACTCCACCACCCGCCCTGGCCCCACCGGAACGGGCGGTCCAGTGCCAGGCGTCCGGGGCCGACGGCGGAGACCGCGATCGCGATCAGCGCCAGGCACAGCGGGTACTCCATGCCGCCCTTGTCGGCCCACAGGCCTCTGCCCGAGGTGACGGACATCGCGTTGATCATCACCCCGATCACGGCGGCGGCGGCCAGCGGGGTGAACAGCCCGAGGGCGAGGCCCAGGCCGCCGCACAGCTCTGAGGCTCCTCCCAGCGTGGCGAAGAGGACGCCGGGCCGGTAGCCCAGGGCCTCGAAGCCCTTACTGGTGGCATGCAGACCGGCGCCACCGAACAGGCCGAAGAGTTTCTGGGCACCGTGGCCGGCCAGCAGCAGGCCGGCCAGCCGGAGCACCAGCAGGCCGACGTCGGCGGCGGACACCGGCGGCGGATGCGTGGAGGTCGGAGCGGCACTGCGGACGGAGGTCCGCAGCCGCTCGGCGGTCAGTTTCATGGCGAAGGTCTCCTCCCGCGCGCCGCAACCGCCGCGAGCAGGATCGCCTCTCCCGAGACGAGGCGTCGACGCGCAGATCAGATCGGCCGGGCGCGACTCGCGCCGCCGTCGACCAAGTCCAGGAACAGCCGGACCGACACCGCCTCGCCGGAGGCATCCGCGTGTCTCACCGATAACCCTCCGAGAAGGGAAGCCGTGATCCAGCACTCTCCGTATCCACTCTACGCGGCAGCAACCGGCGGCAGGATTCCTCGTAGCGGCCGATACGGGGCTCAGCGGAGATCGGCGGAGCTCAGTGGAGCACAGCGACTGCCGCGCGGAGTTCGTCGAACGCGGCGCGCGTGTGGGGCGCCAGCCCGCCGGGGTCCTCGTCGTGGCTGGGGTCGGTCCACCGGGCGTAGCCGAGCCTGAACGCGAGGACGCCGAGTTCGGCGGCCACCTGCGCCACGGGTTCCGCGACGTTCCGTCGCTTCAGCGCGTCGACCATCGCCGTGGCCATGCCGATGCACTTCAGCACGTTGCGCGCCTGCAACTCCGCGTTCGCCTCGATCGCCGCGTGCAGCAGCGGGCTGAGCTCGCGGTTGAACGACGTCATCTCGCCCGATGCGCGCTCGAGTCCGGCCGCGACGGCCGTCATCGGCGTCGCGTCCGCGGGGGCGCCGTCGATGCCCTCGGCCAGCAGACGGCTGAGCGCCGTCTGTCCCATGGTGAGGATCTCGCGCTTGTCGGTGAAGTGGCGGAAGAAGGTGCTCCGCGTGAGCCCTGCCCGCTCGGTGATCTGAGCGACGGTCGTTTCGTCGTAGCCCTGCTCGGCGAACAGGCCTAGCGCAGCCACGACCAGGCGCTGTCGGGCATCGGGTTTCCATCGCGGCATGTTGCCAGTCTAGATGACGGGACAAGTGTCGCATCGCGTCGTACAGTGATGGGACAACAGTCGCATCACTCCTCGGAGCTCACCATGCGCGTCTTCATCACCGGCGGCACAGGCCTGATCGGCTCTGCCGTCGTCGCCGAACTGCTCGCCGCAGGCCACCTGGTCACCGCCCTCGCCCGATCCGACGCCTCCGCGGCCGGCGCGAAAACCGCCGGCGCCGACGTGCTCCGCGGCGGGCTCGCCGACCTCGACGTGCTGCGGACCGGCGCGGAACAGGCGGACGGCGTCATCCACCTCGCCTTCAGCAACGACTTCAGCTCGCCCGACGCACTCGCGCGAGGGATCGCCGAGGAGAGCGCCGCACTCGCGGCCCTCGGCGACACCCTCGTCGGCACGAACAGGCCTCTCGTCACCGCGTCCGGCACGCCCCTCGTGGCGGGACGCGCCTCGACCGAGGAGGACCCGCTGCCGCTGGACGGCCCCGTCAGCGGACGCAGCCTGTCGGTGAACCGCACACTCGCACTCGCCTCACGCGGCGTGCGCAGCTCGGCGGTACGGCTGCCGCGCACGGTCCACAACCAGGGCCAGGGCGGGTTCGCCGGGCTGCTCACCAACATCGCCCGCGGCACCGGCGCCGTCGGCTACCCCGGAGACGGCGCGCAGCGCTGGCCCGCCGTCCACGCGCTCGACGCCGCCGCCCTGTTCCGGCTCGCCCTGGAGAAGGCCCCGGCCGGAAGCGTGTGGCACGCCGTCGCCGACGAAGGCGACGCGGTACGCGACATCGCCGCGGTCATCGGACGGCGGCTCGGCCTTCCGGTCGAGCCGGTGCCGCAGGAGAGTTTCGGCCCCCTCGGCCCGGTCTTCGCGGCCGACCAGCCTGCCTCCAGCGCTCACACCCGCACCGCCCTCCGCTGGAAGCCGACGCGCCCGGGCCTGCTCGCGGACCTGGAGAACATCGAAGCCTGAGCCGCCCGCCTGGCTGCCGGACGGACCCGCAGCCGCCAGGGAACCCGGCCCCGCTCGCCCGCCGAGCGGGGCCGGGGCCTGCGGCGAACGGTGCTCTGCGACAGGCGGCGCTCAGCCGCGCAGCTCGGGCCAACCGTCCGCGTTCGAACAGGACTCGTAGTCGTAGCGGGTGAGCCGGTCCCACTCCGTCCCGGTCACCTGCTCGAACGCCTCCTCGTGCACGTAGAGCAGCGGTTCGCACTGTCGCGCGGTGAACGGAGCGAACCGTTCGGGATCGTGGAACATGCTCTCGTACACGTCGCGGCCCGCAGCCACGACCGCAGCTCGCGCGTACAGGAAGTGGTCGCTCGACTGAGGGAACGGCGAGCCGTCGGGCAACACCGCCCCGGTGATCGGCAGCGTCCCGAACTGCTCCTGGTCCAGGCGGTGCAGCGCCTCGGCGAGACGCTCGCCGAAGCCGATGATCTGGCCCAGCGGCTCGCATGCGAGAACTTCGACCAGACAGGCGCAGGCGGTTTCGAGGTGCTCGCACGTCTCGATACCGGCCCCGCCCCCGAGGACCTCGATCAGCTGCCAGAACCGCTCCCACGTCATCACCGGCAGGTCGAGGCCGAGGTTGCCGTCGACGTCACTTCCCGCGGACGGTCCGGCGCTGCCCGCCTCACCTCCGCCCTGCCCGTCCGCGTCCTCGAACGGCTCGTCATTCCACCGGAACCAGGCCCTGTCGCCCTGGATGTGCAGCAGGAACTCGGCGACCGGGCCCGAGGGCGAGAGCATCGACACGGTGCTCGTGATCTCGTCGTACGCGTCGTCGAAGGCCTCCCAGTCCTCCGCCTCGGACAACGCGAGCGAACGGGCGAAGAGCGGCTGGACGGCGGGGAACGCCGTTCCCGGCACGAAGCGCCCGTGGAGCCACGGGAAGTCCGTCTCCTCGACCACGATCTCGCCCACCAGCTCTTCCCCGCGCACCAGACGCCAGACCCCGCCCTCAAAACCCATCGCACACAGCCCTTGCCACCCGTTGCCGTCCTCTTCTGCCCGGCAGCATGCCAGCTGGTACTGACAGGCGACGGGGCGAGGCACATCCCCCCCGCGGTGTGGGTCGGCGATGGCCGGGTGAGGTGGGTACGCGGGCCGTTACGCGGGGCGGGCGGCCGCTGAGATCTGGCCGACCAGGACGGCGAAGGGCATGTCGAGGGCGGCGTAGAGGTCGCCGGCCTCGGGGGCGGCGTTGTCGGCCAGGGCCTCGACCATGAGGGTGGCGTAGTCGGAGACGGTGACGCCCGCCTGCTGCATGCGCAGCAGTCCCGCCTCGCGCTTGGCCTGGCTGAAGGTGCCGGAGGCGTCCACGGCGACGTACGCGTGGTGCCCGGCGGCCGTCGCGGCGATCGCGGGCAGCGCCGCGCACACTTCCAGGGACACTCCGGCGAAGATCAGCTTCTGCCGCCCGGTGGCTTCGATGGCTTCGCGGACCCGGCCGTCGTGCCAGGCGTTGACCGTGCTGCGGTCGATGATCCGCTGTCCGGCCGGCAGGGCCTGGACCAGTTCCGGGGTGGTCGGCCCCCACATGCTGTCGGCCGCGGTGGTGGTGACGACCAGCGGGATGCCGAGCACGGTCGCCGCGCGTGCCAGCGCCACCACGTTGTGCTTCAGCTCGCCGAGCGGGATGTCCCGGACGCCGGACAGCAGGCCCACCTGGTGGTCGACCAGGACCACGGCGGCGTTCTCCCGGGTGACCGGCTCCAGGAACTTGCTGTGCTCACTCATCGTGCGCTCCTTCGGGTTGAACCACGGCTCCGTTGGCGGCCAGTAGTCACTAATCTTGATAGTCAAGATTAGTGACTACTTTGACGCTATACCCCTGCCCCCCGGGGCGCAAGCACTGGTCAGGGCGGGGCGCCGGAACGCCTGGGGTGCCGCCCGAGCCCACCGGGCGGGCGACTAAAGTTGCTGGTCACAGGGCGGAACGCGGGGCGGGCCCAAAGACGGCGGAAGCGGGAGAGGCGTTGAGCGGACACCAGGCGGCGGAACCGGACCTCGGCGTGCTCGCCGCCCGGGTGCTCTTCTCCGTCCAGCGCGAGCTGTTCACCGTGCTCGCCGAACAGGGTTTCGACGACATCCAGCCCCGCGCCGGCGCCGTGCTCGCCTACCTGCGTACCGACGGCATCCGCGCCAGCGAACTCGCCCGCGCCTCCGGACAGCACAAGCAGGTCATCGGGACCCTCGTCGACGACCTCGAACGCCTGGGTTACGTCGAACGCAGACCCGACCCCGCGGACCGCCGCGCCAAACTGATCCACCCCACCGAACGAGGCCTGCTCCAGATGGCGGCGGCCGCCGCCATCATGCGCTCGATCGAGGAGCGCCACGCGAAGGCCCTGGGCGCGCGGGAGTACGCCGCCTTCAAGGCCGCCCTCCACCGTGTGGCCGATCTCCAACGCGGGACCCAGCGCGAGACCCGGCGCGAAACCTAGGCAGTGCCGCACCCTGCCGGTCGGCGCGACCTGACGCCTCCAAGGCCACGAACATCCGCGCCAGGAAAGGGATTCACGGAGCAGCCTGTCAGGACGTGAGGACGGAGACCCCGTCTCCGAACAGCTTCAACCCGAGGACGAAGAACAGGACCGCCATCACGGCGACGTTGTGCTGGGCTGCCCAGTTCTTCCAGTTACCGAGCGTGATCTGGGCTCGCTCTCCCCCGAGCAGGAAGACTCCCAGTGGGGCCAACAGGCCGAGGGTGGCGATCACGACGAAGATCGCCAGTGAGGCGATCTGCTGCCCCACCGGCAGTCCGGCCGAGCCGATCGCGGCGCCCGCGGCGAGGGTCAATGGGGCGTTCTTGGCGTTGAGCGCGGACAGGGCCAGTCCGAGTGCGAGGACCTTGACCGGCGTGAGGCGGTCGATCGCGCTCATCCACTTCGGCAGCTGGGCCTGCGACGGATCCTTCGGGCGCCGGTGCCATTGCCGGGCGCCGAAGAGGACGAGGAACAGGCCCAGGGCGAGCTTGAGGACTCCCACCCAGGTGGCCGGGTGATGGTGGGCAGAGGCGCCTGCGGGGGAAGCGATCGCCAGCATCACCGCGCCCAGCGCCGAGAGTCCCAGGATCCAGCCGACGGTGAAGAGGACTCCGTTGAGGCGTCCCCGAGGCGTGGCGAGGATGAGGATGATGGCGATGATCGGGAGTGGGCTGATCGCGACGCCGGCGGCGAGACCCAGGACGTCACCGAGAACTTTGCCCATGATTGCCTCCAGAGGGGAGTCAGAGCGCGTGACGACGACGAACCCGGCAGGCCCGTCTTCCATGATCCTCCGCTCCGACGACGCTGTCCTCGTGAGCTTCTCGGAACTCCGAGGGCCTCGGCCTGTCCGTTGCCCGGTGGTGCCCCCATCGCGCTCGGGTCAGGATGAAGAGGTGAGGGCGATGGCGCCTCATGTTCGGGCGGTCGGCGTCCCTCGCACCGACCACGGCAGGAGGACGTCACCATGACCGCGACGACAGGCGCGACCCAGTCGGCTCACCCCGAGCGCCCGGGCAGGTCGGATGGGGTCTGCAGTGAGTTCACCGTCTTCACCAGGATCAAGCCGGGCCATGCGGATGCGCTGCGTAAGGATCTCGCGACGCTCGCCGACGCGGCGCACGACGAGAGCGCCCATGCGGCGGTGCGCCAGATCGGCACCCTGCACGACGCACGGCACGTGATCTTCGACGACGACACCCGGTTCATGTTCGCCAGCGTTTTCGACGGCTCCTGGGACACCTACATCGACGACTTCGCCCAGACGGTGGTCGGGTCCCGCTTCGACAAGATCTTCTCGCACAGCGAAGGGTTCCCCGGCGTCGCCGATCCGGGAGTGAAGGACTGGTTCGTCGCCCACCAGGAGCCCGCGAGGGTCTTCGTCAGCGCCTACCCCGACCTCACCGTCCAACAGATCTACAAGGACCACCGCGTGGACGACGCGTTCCAGGAGGTGCTGGACACCCCCCAGTTCCGGGCCGCGCTGGACAACCCGGCCAACGCGGAGCTGGTGGCCACGCCGGCCTTCCAGAAGCTGCTGGAGGAAGCCTCGGCCTAGGGCGTGTCTTCAAACTCCCGCCTGCGCGCCGGCGTTGGGGCACGCACCTCGCCGCGTTGTCGTCAGTCGCCGATGCTCCGCATGGACTCCCTCCTCCGCCTTGCGATGCACGCACCCCAACGCCGCCACGCCCGCCCTCCGGGCGGACGACGGGAGTTTGAAGACACGCCCTAGCACCCGGACACGGCCAACCGTCGGAGCCCGCCCACCACCGGCGGACCGACTCGGCCGGTGCGAGCCGGCCGTCGCAGGGCTGTCCAGGCAGCGACAGACGCAGAGACAAGAGACAGATGTGGAGAGGCACAAGCAACCATGAACACAGCGGACAGCGGCAGCGCGGCGGGCGTGCGCGTCGAGATCGACGACGTCCAGAGCGGGGCCCTGCGTCCACGGCCCGTGCCCTACGAGGGACGGTTCGTCTTCCTGCGCGTGGATGACCGCCACGTCGGGCGCGCCCTGCTGCGCCGACTGCTCCCGTTGGCCTCGGGCGGTCTGCCCAGCGTGGACCCGAGCCGGGATGCCTGGGTGACCGTGGCGTTCACCCACCAGGGGCTGAGGGCCCTGGGGGTGCCCCAGGAGTCGCTGGACAGCTTTCCGCGGGCGTTCCGTGAGGGCATGGCCGCTCGGGCGGAGCTGATCGGCGACGTGGGCGAGAGTGCACCGGCCCGCTGGGAGGCCCCGTTCGGAACCGGTGAGGTCCACATCGCGTTGAGCGCCCTGTCCTCCGATGCGGCGCAGCTGGAGAGGGAGCTGGGGCGGGCCCGTGTCGCCTACGAGGACACGCCCGGTGTCCAGGTGATCTGGCAGCAGGAGGTCCACCAGCTCCCGACCGGGCGTACCACCTTCGGGTTCCGTGACGGCATCAGCCATCCGAACATCGAGGGCGTCGGGCTGCCCGGCTCCAACCCGCAGGAAGCCCCGATCAAGGCCGGCGAGTTCATCCTCGGCTACCCCGACGAGACCGGAAGCCTGCCGCCCGTGCCCAGCCCCGACGTGCTGGGACGCAACGGGACCTACGTGGCCGTTCGCAAGATCCACACCAACGTGGCGGCCTGGCGCCGGTACCTGCGTGCGAACAGCTCCAGCGCCGAGGAGGAGGCACTGCTGGCGGCGAAGATGGTCGGGCGCTGGCCGAGCGGGGCGCCGTTGACGCTGGCGCCGGAGCACGATGATCCGGAGCTGGCGGCCGATCCGCGCCGCGTCAACGACTTCCTGTACCGGGAGAACGACGATCGCGGCTTCCGGTGCCCGGCCGGTGCGCACATCCGACGCACCAACCCCCGCGATTCCACCATCATCGGCGACGCACGGATGCACCGGCTCATCCGTCGCGGCACCACCTACGGCCCGCCGCTGCCGGAGGGCGTGCTGGAGGACGACGGCGCCGAGCGGGGCCTGGTCGGCGTGTTCATGGGGGCCCATCTGGAACGGCAGTTCGAGTTCATCAAGGCCGAATGGGTCAACGACGGCAACTTCATCGGCTACCCCGGCGAGAAGGACCCGGTGGCCGGACACCACGGCGGAACCGGCAGCGTCACCATCCCGGAGAAGCCGGTCCGGCGCCGCCTGAAGAACCTGCCCAGCTTCGTGGTCACCCGCGGCGGCGAGTACTGCTTCCTGCCGGGTCTGCGTGCCCTGCGCTGGCTCGCCGAGCTGGAGGACTGAGGGCGGTTCCCACCCCCTGAGGTCCGATCACGCTCTCCGAGGAGAGGTCGGAGTCATGACAGCACAGTTCGTCCGCTACACGCCCGACGTCGAAGACGACGACCCGCACTTCGACCGCAACGTGCAGACGGTGATCGAGAAGACCGAGAGCTACATCGCCGAGTCGGTCGAGGCCGGTGGCACCGGACGGGCCCTGCGCGACGCCCACGCCAAGGGCTACGGGCTGGTCCGAGGGGAAGTGGAGATCCTGGCCGGGCTGCCCCCCGAGTACGCCCAGGGAATCTACGCGACTGCGGGAACCCACGATGCGCTGATCCGCTTCTCCAACGGCTCGCCCCACGCCGGCGCCGACGCGCGACTGGGTGCCGCCACCGGACTGGCGCTGAAGATGTTCGACGTCCCCGGCCCGACCCTGCTGGAGGACGAACCGGACACGGGCACGTTCGACTACGCCAACATCAACGGACCGGTCTTCTTCTGCAACACGGTCGAGCACTACCTGTTCATCCAGGAACTGTTCCTGAACGCGCCGGCGTACTTCTCCCAGGGCCGACCCGGCGCGCATCGGTTCTTCACCGAGTTCGTGACCGGGAAAGGAACGCTGGACCAGGAGGACTGGGCCTGGGACGAGTTCCTGGCCTTCCTGCGCCTGTCGAAGACGCCTCCGGCGAACCTGCTGCTGTCCAGCTACTGGACGATGGGCGCGGTCCGGCACGGGGACTACATCGCCAAGGTGCGCATCACCCCCGACCCGTCCTTCGCCGCGGCGGTGGTGCGGCGCACCATCGACCCGGCCTCGGGGGCGGAGTTCTTCCGGCCGGCCCTGCAAGCCGAGTTGCAGGAGCGGCCCTACGCCTTCGACATCCAGGTCCAGCTCTGCACCGACCTGGAGCGCATGCCGGTGGAGGACACCACCGTGGAGTGGCCCGAGCAGCTCTCGCCGTCCGTCACCGTGGCGAAGCTGCGGCTGCCGCAGCAGGACATCTCCGGCCCCGAGAACCTGGAGAAGATGGACTCGCTGTCCTTCACGCCCTGGCGGGTCACCGCCGAGCACGCGCCCCTGGGCAACATCATGCGGGCCCGCAAGGAGGTCTACCGGCGGTCCTCCATCGCGCGCCACGAGCTCAACCGGCAGCCGCGCACGGAACCCCGCAGCGCCGACGACGTACTCGGCGCCTGACCCGGCCCACCACCGCGACGGTGCGTCGACCGGGGCGGTCGGCCCTGACAGCCCGCTGCCGCCGGCGTGCCAGGGCCCGGCCGGTCACTTCAGGGTGACGATCTTGCGCATGCCCAGGCCGGCGTTCGGGACGCCCGTCCGCTCGTCGGGAATCATGCAGAGCAGGACGTACCGTCCGGGCTGCAGGCCGTGGGCCTGCACGGAGGCGGTGCGGTCGCCGGACATGGCGCCGAGGCCGGTGGCCGGCCCGGTGAACGGGGACCGGGCCGGCAGGCCGCCCAGCGCGACGTCCCTCAGGTACTCCCCGATCTGCTCGTCGGTGGTGTCCGCACCGATCGGCCGCAGCTGCATCTCGTGGATCTGCTCGGACTCGTCGTGCACCAGGTAGGCCAGGTGCGCGTGGTCGACGTCCTCGGTCTGGAAACGCGGGCCCTCGGCCGTGTCCTTCTCGATCACGATGCCGTCGTCGAAACGGACCTGGTTGTCGTTCTGGCCGTTCGTACCGACCAGGTTCAGTTTCCTGGAGACCGGGTGGGCCGGGTCCACCCGGAACGCGGTGAGGTCCAGCAGGTAGACCGGCCCGGGGCTGACCTCCTCGGTGAACTGCTCGTGCACCTGCGAGGTGACCAGCGCCCCGCCCAGCAGGTCCGCCTCACCGTTCACCGCCCGGATCCCGGCGCCCGCGGTGGCCGGCGACGGGCTGACCGCGTCGGCGAGGTCCCGGAGGACCCGGTCGATGGTCACTCCCTCGTGCGGACGCAGCAGCTGCAGCTGCCGACCGTTCGGGTCGTCCGTCTTGACCCGGAAGCTGACCAGGCCGCCCTTCGCGGTGTCCGGTGCCTGCAGGCCGGAGGCTCCGATGCTCACCTCGACGGGGTGCTCCTCCGGCGAGGCGGCGCCGGCCGTACCACTCGCACCGACGCTCGTCGCCAGGGCGAGGGCCGAGACGGTCACCGTCCGTACCATGCGCGCGAACACGTGCTCCACCATGAAGAATCCTTTCTGTGGGTGGCCTCCGGCGCGGAACATCCCCCACCGCGTGCGGCAGACCACGCCCCGCACCGGAAGGCGACCGGTTCGGACCATCGGGCAGCGGGGCCCGGTCACCGATGGCAACGGTGCCGGCGGGCGCGACGGGACGCCCGGAGGCCTGACCGGCCTCGGTTCGGCGGGCGCCGGGCGGATCGTTGCGGTCCTGTTGCGCGGGCAGTGGCGCAGCTCATAGGCGTTGCGGGTGGTTCGTGATCGCATCGGCTGATGCATCAGTTCGAGAACGCCGGGAATCACCTGACGGCCCGCCGGCCCGCTGCCGCTGTCGTGGTGGTCGCGGTCTGCGCGGCCCTGCTCGTGGGCTGCGGAGAGCGGGCGACCGGGGTTTCGGCGGCCTCCGGCGGTGCCGGGCCGTGCGGGGCGCCGGTGCCGTCGGCGTCCCGCAATGGGCAGGCGTCGCCCGGGCTCGCGCAGGGCGGGGTGCGGATCACGGCCGCCAGTGCGGCCTGCGCGGAGTACGAGGTGACCAATCCGGGGGACGAGACCTCTGATGTCACAGCGGTGTTCAGCCGCCTCTCGGCGGCCGGAGGTGCGCTGGACAACGTGACGCAGGTCGTCACCTCGCTCGCTCCGGGGGCCACCGCGAAGGGGCGGATCGAGCTGGACGGGCACGGGCAGGCGCGGCCGGGCGCCGGACCGCTGGTGAAGATCGTCCAGGTCCGCAGTGTGCCCAGCGCCGAGGCCTCGCAGCCGGGCGGCCCCTGCCCGGCCTCGGGCCTGCGGCTGTACGCGGACGACGGCGACGCCGCGATGGGCCTGCGCGTGGTCGGCCTGCACCTGCGCAACTGCGGGACGTCCGCGGTGTCCGTCAACGGCTACCCGAAGCTGCAACTGCTCGACGTGGAGCACCGGCCGGTCGACGGGGTGCGTTTCCTGTCCGGCGGTGCCGGGATCGCCAGCGGCACCGGTGCGGACGACCCGCCGCAGGAGGTCGTGCTGCACCCGGGAGAGGGCGCCCGGTCCACGCTGGTGTGGCGCAACACCGTGGAGGCGGGCAACCCGGTGAACGCCCCTTACGTGCGGGTCCGGGCCACCCCTGACGCGGCCCCGGTGATGGTCGTCCCGGAGATCGACCTGGGTACCACGGGGCGGCTCGGCGTCGGCGCCTGGACCAGGGAGGACAGCCGGCCGTGAGCGGGGCGCCGGCGGTCCTCCCCGGTGTGCTCTCGTGCTGGGAGAATTTTCCACGGAAAATTCTGGTCCCCGACCGCCCCGCCCGGGGGCGGTCCGTCCGGTCGGTCAGCCTGGCCGGTCCGTCAGGTGCCGGGCCAGGTCGTTCACCAGGGCGTCGAGCCAGGAGCGCACGGTGTCCGGGTCGAACAGGTCGGCGTCGTACTCGGCCAGGCCCGCGTAGCCGTCCGTGTCCGGGGTGAGGACCAGCAGGAGGTCGGAGCGGGCCGAGGGGCCCGGCACGTCCTCGACCTCGGCGGTCAGGCCGGGGAGGTCGAGGACGGCGGGCGGGGTGCTCTGCACGGTGAGCAGGACCTGCGGGTACGCGTCGGGCAGCCGGACGCCGCGTTCGCGCAGCGGTTCGACCAGCAGGCCGAAGGGGACGGTGGCGTGGTCGAGGGCGGTGGCGATCGCCGTCGCGGCCGTGTCGACCGATTCCCCGAACCCGCCCGGGGAGCGGGTGGGCAGCCGGATCGGGAGGCCGAAGGTGAGCAGGCCGACGACCCGTTCGTCGGCCGGCCGGGTGCGGTTGGCGTGGGAGAGCACCACCAGGGTCTCGGACGCCCCGCTCAGCTCGCCCAGCAGCCGCGCGTAGGCGGCGAGCAGGACGGCCGAGGCGGTGGTGGAGCGGGCGGCGGCGTAGCGGCCCACCGCCTCGGCCGGTGCCGCGGGGAGGCGGAAGGCGGCCGTGGCACCCCGCCCGGAGCGCTGCTCGGGGCGGGGCCGGGCGGTGGGCAGCTCCGCCGCCGACGCGACGCCGTCCAGGGTCTTGGCCCAGTGGTCGGCGGCCACGGCGACGGCGGCCCGGGTGACCACGGTCCGCTCCCAGCAGGCGTGGTCGGTCATCCGGCCCGGGTCCTCCGGCAGCCGCCCGTCCGGGCCGTACAGCGTGCCCAGGTCGGCCAGCAGGGTGGCCAACGACCATCCGTCGACCGCGATGTGATGGAGCGTCAGCAGCAGCACCCACGCGTCGTCGGCGGGCCGCAGCAGCCGGGCGCGCAGCAGCGGGGCCGTGGCCAGGTCGAAGGGGCGGTCGCTCTCGGCCCGGGTGGCCTCGGCGAGCGTCGCGTCCCGCGCCCCGGGCGTGAGCGCGCGCAGGTCGGCGACCGGGAGCTGCACCGGGGCGTTCGGCAGCACCTGTTGGAGCAGGCCCAGGTCGGTGTCCCGGTAGCTGGTGCGCAGGCTCTCGTGGCGCCCGGTCAGCGCCGTCAGCGCGGCGGCCAGCCGCTCGGGCTCCAGCGGCCCGCGCAGGGCGATCCGCTGGGTGATGTTCCACACCGCCGGGTCCGCCGCCCGGCCGTGCGCCCGGTGCATCCGGCGCTGCGCCACCCCGGCGGGTGCGGCGGCGAGGGCCGTGCCGGAGCCGGTCAGGGTGGCCAGCAGCCGTTCCCGGTGGGCCCGGACGAGCCCGGTGGCCTCTTCGTCGAGCGCGCCGGGCGGGGCCAGGTAGCCGAGCCGGTCGCCGGTGGTGCGCAGGACGATCTCGCGCTCGTCGAGCAGCCGGACGAGCCGGTGCCAGCCATCGTCGACAGGGGTCACAGCGTGCCCTCCTCGTAGGCCGGGGCCTGGCGGTCCTCGGTCTGCGGCTGCTGGGCGGCCATCGCGCGGATGGTCGGGCGGCGGAAGAAGTCCAGGACGCCGGTCCGGATCCCGGTGGCCTCGCGGACCCGGTTCAGCAGCCGGGTGGCGGCCAGCGAGTGCCCGCCGAGGTCGAAGAAGGAGGTCTCCACGCCTGCGGGGCGGCCGAGTTCCTCCTCCCACAGCCGTTGCACGGTGCGTTCCAGTTCGGTGGCCGGGGCGACGGCGGCCCGGCCCGCGCCCAGCGGCAGCGGCTCCGGCAGGGCGGCGGCGTCGAGCTTGCCGTGCGCGGTGAAGGGCAGCGCGGCCACCGCGGCCCACAGCCCCGGCACCATGTGCTCGGGCAGCAGGTCGGCCAGGTGGTCGCGGACCCGGGGCAGTTCGGCGGCGGCGCACTGCACGTACCCGGCCAGCGTGGTGCCCGTCCCGGTGCGGCGGGCCGTCACGGCCGCGCCGCGCACGCCCGGGACGGAGCGCAGCACGGTCTCGACCTCGCCCGGCTCGATCCGGTAGCCGCGCACCTTGACCTGGCGGTCGGCGCGGCCGAGGTACTCCAGGGTGCCGTCCGGCCGCCAGCGGCCGAGGTCGCCGGTGCGGTAGCGGCGGCCGTCCGGGGTGTCGGTGAAGGCGGCGGCGCTCTCCTGCTCCCGGCCGGGGTAGCCGAGCCCGACCTGGACGCCGAGCGCGTGGATCTCGCCGACCGCGCCGGGCGGGACGGGGCGCCCGGCGGCGTCCAGCAGCAGGATGCGGGTGCCCGGCACCGGGCGGCCGATCGGCGCGTGGTCCGGTCCGTCCGGGGCGACCTCGCCGGCCGTGACGGCGTGGGTCTCGGTGGGGCCGTAGTGGTTGATCAGCCGGCAGCCGGGGTTGCGGGCGAGGAAGGCCCGCAGCCCGGGGGTGAGCAGCAACTGCTCGCCGCCCGTGATCAGTTCGCGCAGGTGGGGCACCGGTTCGTCGCCGAGGGCGTCGACCAGCGCGGCCAGCGGGGTGTACGGCAGGTGCAGCCGCTCGGCCCGGGTGGCGCGGACCACGGCGGCCAGCGCCGTCACGTCGTAGCGGGTCTCCTCCTCGATCAGCAGCAGGGTGCCGCCGCCGGCCAGCGTGGTCAGCACCTCCTGGACGCTGACGTCGAACCCGCAGGAGGCGTACTGCAGGGTGCGGGCGGCCGGGTGCTCGGCGACGTTCCAGGCCAGCAGCGCGGACAGGCCGAGGGTGTGCATCAGCACGCCCTTGGGGCGGCCGGTGGAGCCGGAGGTGTACAGCAGGTACGCGGAGGCCTGCGCGGAGGGGGTGGGCAGCGGCGGCAGTTCGGCGGAGGCGGCGACAGCGTCGGCCTCGGCATCGGTGTCCGTCAGGACCGTCGGCAGGGACAGGCCCATCAGGTCCGTGTCCGAGGCGGTGAGCAGCACGGCCGGCGCACTGTCCGCGGCGATCAGCCGGCAGCGCTCCGGGCCCTGCAGCGGGTCGATCGGCACGTGGACGGCGCCGAGGCGCAGCACGGCCAGCAGCGCGGCCACCTGATCCAGCGAGCGCGGCAGCAGCACGCCCACCCGGCTGCCCTCCCGCACCCCGGCGGCCAGCAGCCGGCCGGCCAGTTCGCCGGCCCGGGCGTGCAGCGTCCGGTAGTCGGTCCCGGTGCCGTCGGCGGCGACCACCGCGAGGGCGTCCGGACGGGCGGCCGCGACGGCGGCCACCGCCACCAGCGGGTGCGCGGGCGCCGGCTGCGCCTCGGGCCCGCACTCCAGGGCGGGGTCGGCAGGGGCGGCCGTCAGCTCGGCGAGCGGGCGGGCCGGGTCGGCGACGGCGGCGGTGAGCAGCCGCTCGAAGGCGTCGAACAGCCGGTCCACCGTGGCCCGGTCGAACAGGGCCTCGGCGTACTCGACGTGGCAGCGGATGCCGTCCGGCAGGTTGGTGAGGAAGAGCGACAGGTCGAAGGCGGAGCGGTCCACCACGTGGTCCAGCGGGCGGGCCGTCACCCCGGGCAGGTCCAGTTCGAAGACGGCGTGGTTCTCGAACTCGACGAGGACCTGGAAGAGCGGGTTGCGGCTGGTGTCCCGCTGCGGGTTGAGCTCCTGGACCAGGACCTCGAAGGGCAGCTGCTGGTGCTCGTAGGCGTCCAGCGCGCTGGAGCGGACCCGGTCCAGCGCCTCGGCGAAGTCCGGCTCCCCGGACAGGTCCAGCCGCAGCGCCAGCGTGTTGACGAAGAAGCCGACCAGGTCCTCGGTGCCCTCGGTCCGGTTGGCCACCGGGGTGCCCAGCACGACTTCGTCCTGGCCGCCGTAGCGCTGCAGCACCCCGGCGAAGGCGGTGAGCAGCACCATGAACAGGGTCGAGCGGCGGCTGCGGGCCAAGTCCCGCAGGCCGTCGGAGAGTTCGGCGGGCAGTTGACGGACGTGGGAGCGGCCCCGGCCGTCCGGCACCGCCGGGCGCGGCCGGTCGGTCGGCAGGGCCAGCACCGGCAGGTCGCCGCCGAGCACCTTGCGCCAGTACGCGAGGCTCTCGTCGTACGCCCCGGCGGCCACCGCGGCCCGCTCCCGGACGGCTTCGGCGGCCGGCGTGGTGGTGAGCACCGGCAGCCGGGCGGGGCGCTGCTCCCGGGCGGCCCGGTACAGCTCGCCCAGTTCCCGGGTGATCACCACGGTGGACAGGGTGTCGATCACGATGTGGTGCATCGACAGCACCAGGACCTGCCGGTCGGGCCCCGTCTCCAGCAGCCGGGCCCGGAACAGCGGGCCCTCGGTCAGGTCGAAGCGGCGGGTGCCCTCGGCGGCGACCAGCGCGGCCACCGCCTCGTGCTCGGGCCCGTCGGCCGCGACCCGCTCCAGCAGCGGGCCCTCGGGCACCGGGAGCACCTGCTGGAACGGTTCGCCGTCCTGCTCGCGGAAGGCAGTGCGCAGCCCGACGTGCCGTTCGACCAGCGCGCGCAGCGCGGTGTCGAGTGCGGCCGGGTCGAGCGGGCCGTCCAGCTCGATGGCCTTGACCTCGTTGTACTGCCCGGTGTCGGGCAGCATCCGGTGCAGGAACCACATCCGCTGCTGCGCGTAGGACAGCGGGGCGCCGCGCTGGACGGAGCGGCGCAGGGCGTCGATGTGCGGCATGCCGGAGGCCACCTGGTCGGGGGCGAGCCCGAAGTCCACGAAGCAGGCGATCTCGTCCGCGCCGGCCGCCCGCAGCTCGGCCAGCACCGACCGCACGCTCTCCGGGGTGCCGATCAGCGCGCGGGAGGCGCAGTACCGCTCGTAGGCGCGCTCCAGCACGAACTCCAGGTCCTCCTCGCGGGTGTTCTCGAAGTCCAGGGTCAGGCCGAGGCTGTTGGCCATCTGCCCGAACAGCGAGAGCGAGGAGCGCAGGTAGTGGCAGAACGGGCGGTACGCCTGCTCGCGGGCGGTGGCGAGGTCGGCGCCCAGGTAGGTGTGGACGAGCACGACCACCCGGCCGGCCTCCGGGTCGAGGCCGTGCTCGGCCCGGGTGCGCCGGTAGAGCGCGACGTTCTCGGCGAGCTGGGCGACGTCCTGGGTCATCAGGTTGGTGATGATGCCCAGGTCGTGCCGGGCGGCCTCGCGGAAGCTGTCCGGGTTGCCGACGATCGCGGTGAACATGGGCGGCTGCTCCTGCAGCGGGCGCGGGTGCAGGGTCACCTCGATCGGCTCCCCCTTGCCGTTGCGGCCCCGGTAGGGCTCACCGCGCCACAGTGCCCGGACGGTGTCGATCTGCTGGTGCATCAGCTCCTTGTGGCCGCCGTAGTTCTCGGGGAAGAACAGGAAGTCGTTGGGGTGCCAGCCGCTGGCGCAGCCCAGGCCGACCCGGCCGCCGGACAGGTTGTCGACCACCGACCACTCCTCGGCCACCCGGACGGGGTGGTGCAGCGGCAGGACCGCGCAGCCCGCGTTGAGCCGGATCCGGGTGGTCTCCCGGGCCAGCGCGGCGGCCAGCACCGAGGGGTTGGGGAAGATCCCGCCGAAGGAGTGGAAGTGGCGCTCCGGCAGCCAGACGGCGTGGAAGTCGTGCCGGTCGGCGAAGCGGGCGCTCTCCAGGACGATGCGGTACTTCTCGTCCTCCGGGGAGTCCAGGGGGTAGTCGCCGAAGAAGTAGAGGCTGAAGTCGACCGGGCGCTGCGGGTCGCTGACCGGGTGGTACGGCGTCCCGGCGGGCTCGGTGTGGCCGGCGCCGGTGATGCTGGTGGTGCCGGTGCTCGTACGGTCGTCCGCCGCGGGCGCCGGGAGTGCGGCCGCCGGGCGCGGGGCCGGGAGCCGTACCCCGGGCGAGGCCGGGAAGAAGCCGCCGCGCCGCAGGTCGCGCAGAGAGTCGCGGACCGCGTCGGCCACGAACTCCAGGTCGCCGTCGGTGTGCGCGGTGGAGAGGAAGAAGTTGCGCCACTCCCACACGTAGACCCCGCGGGTCAGCAGCTGCGGGAAGAGCAGTTCCATGTCCGCCCGCGGCTCGAACCGGAACAGCGAGCCGAAGTGGGCCAGCCGCAGCGGGAACTCCTCCTCCTCGAAGAACCCGTTGAGGGTCGCGGCCAACTCGTCGGTACGGGCGTTCAGCCGCTCCTGCAAGCCGGGGCCGGACGCCTTGAGGTGGCGCAGCACGGCGCCCGCGGCGGTCATCGCCAGCGGGTGCTGGATGTAGGTGCCGCCGAAGAAGGTGGTGTCCTTGGGCGGGTAGCTGTCGTCCCCGTAGTCCCAGTGGCCGCCGTCGATCCCGTCCAGGATGTCGGCGCGCCCGGCGATCGCGCCGATCGGGTAGCCGCCGCCGAGCACCTTGCCGTAGGTGGAGACGTCCGGGGTCACGCCCCAGAAGCCCTCGGCGCCGCGCAGGTGCGGGCGGAAGCCGGTGAGCATCTGGTCGAAGACCAGCACGATGCCGCGGCGGGCGGTCAGTTCGCGCAGCGAGCGGACGAACTCGACCGGCTGGCGCCCCGGGTGGCGGCTCTGGACGGGTTCGACCAGCACGGCGGCGATCCGGTCGCCGAGTTCCTCGATCACCTGGAGGCTCTCCGGATCGCCGTACCGCAGCACCACGAGGTCGGCGACCGCGCTGCCGGGGATGCCGATCGACACCGGGACGGTCTCCCGGTCGGCGCCGCGGCCCACGGTCCGGCCCAGGGTGTGGTCGAAGTGGCCGTGGTAGGAGCCCTCGAACATGACGATCTTGTCCCGGCCGGTGTACGCGCGGGCCAGCCGGATCGCCCCGGCGTTCGCCTCGGTGCCGGAGTTGGCGAACGCGACCCGCTCGGTGCCGGTCAGTTCGGCCAGCAGTTCGGCGGCCTCACCGGTCTCCGGGCCGCGCGGGCCCAGCCGCAGTCCGCCGGCCAGGTGCTCGCGGACGGCGTCGGAGACGAACTCCGGGTCGTGGCCGAACAGCAGGACGCCGAAGCCCATGGTGATGTCGACGTACGTGTTGCCGTCGAGGTCCTCCAGGCGGGAGCCCCGGGCCCGGCGGGCGGCGAGCGGGTAGAGCATCTCCTTGGTCGCGGAGCGGAAGCCGACCACGGCGCGGCTGTCCGCGAGGGTGCGCCGGTGGCGGCGGGTGACCGCCTTGGAGGCGGCGGTCCGGGCCGTGAAGCGGGCGACCAGCTCGTCCACGTGGGCGCGCTGCTGCTCGGTCAGGCCGCCGGAGGCCATGCCGGACTCCCGGGAGACGGTCACCCGGGGGCCGTGTACCTGCGGGGCGGGCGGGGTGGCCGGCGCGGGGGCGGGGGCAGCGGCGACCGGGGTGACGGCGGGTGCGGCGGCCGGTGGCAGGGCTACGGGGGCGGCAGCCCCGGGGAGCGCGGGCGGCGCCACCCCGGTCCCGGCCAGCAGGCCGAGCTGGTCGCGCATCAGGTCGGAGAACTGGCCGAGCAGGGCGAGCTGGCGCTCGATCAGGCCGGTGCCGTCGGCCACCGGGGCGAGCACGGGCGGTGCCGTCGGCGCGGGCGGGACGGGCGGAGCGGGCGGCGTGGGGAGGGCGGCTGCCGCGACCGCCTGGGGCGGGGCTGCCGGAGCCGGTATCGACGCCGCTTCCGGGGCGGAAGCAGGGGCGGCGGCAGGGACCGGTGCCGGAGCCGCCGCCGCCGGCTCGGGTGCGGCGGCCGGCAGCAGCGCGTCCCGGACGGCGGGCTCCAGCCGGCCGGCGATCAGCCCGGCCAGCCGGGCCGGGGTGTCCGCCGCCTCGAACAGTTCGCGCATCGAGACCCGTACCCGGAAGGTCCGCTCCAGGTCCCGGATCATGTTGATCATCGAGAGCGAGTCGGCGCCGAGGTCGAAGAAGGGCTCGTCGGCTCCGACCGACCCCTCGTCGTGGCCGAGCTGGCGGGCCGTCTGCTCCAGCACCTGGCGCAGCACGGCCTCCTCGGCCAGTTGCTCGGGGCTCGCCGCGGACGTCACTGCGACGGGCGTCACTGCGACGGGCGCCGGGCCGGGCGCCGACGCGGCCTCTGGTACGGCCGACGGCGGAACGGGCTGCTGGGACGGCGGTGCCTGGTGCATGGCGGAGTCCTCGGTGGTCGGCCGGTCGGGGGCGGTGAACCAGTGGCGGCGGCGCTGGAAGACGGTGGTCGGCAGGGGCACGCGGCGGGCCGGGCCGTCCGGCCAGTCGCGGGCGGCGGCGAAGCGTGCCCAGTCGAGTGGGACGCCGTGGGACCACAACGCGGCGGCCGCGACGCCGAACTGCCGCTCCGGCGGTGCGCCGCGCCGGGCGCCGGCCACGAAGTGGCGGTGCGGCAGCTCCCGGCGGCCCATGCCGGTGAGCGTCAGGTGCGGGCCGAGCTCAAGGAAGAGCTCGTGGCCCTGCCCGTCCAGGGCGGCCAGGACCAGGTCGAAGCGCGCGGTCTCCCGGGTCTGCCGGACGAAGTAGTCGGGCGTGGGCACGGTACCGGGAGCCAGCACCTCGCCGCCCAGGTTGCTCACCAGCGGTACGGTCAGCGGCCGCAGGCGCAGCCGGGCGAGCTGCTCACGGAACGGGTCGAGCACCGGGTCGAGCAGCCGGGAGTGGAAGGCCCGGTCGGTGGCGAGCCGTTCGGTGGTCACACCGTCGGCGGCCAGCACGGCCTCGGCTGCCGCGATCTCGCGCGGCGCTCCGGCCAGCACGCACTGGCCGGCGCCGTTGACCACGGCCAGCTCCACCCCGGGCAGCCAGTCGCCGAGTGCGGCGAGCCGCTGCGGGCCGGCCATCACCGCCGTCATGGCGCCGGCCTCGGTCGCCCGGTGCATCAGCCGTCCGCGCACCGCGGTGAGGAACATCCCGTCGGCGAGGTCGAGCGCGCCCGCCGCGTGGAAGGCCGCGTACTCGCCGGCGCTGTGCCCGGCGACCGCGGCCGGACGGAGCCCGAGCTCCTGCCAGAGCCGCAGGTAGGCCGCTTGCAGGGCGAACAGCGCGGGCTGCGCCGCCTCGGTGGTCCAGGCGTCGTCGGCGCCCTCGGGCACGGCGTCGAGCAGCAGCGGCAGCAGCGGCTCGCCCCAGGCGTCGCGGTGCAGCCGGTCGCACTCGTCCAGCACGGCCCGGAAGACCGGGAAGGCGCGGTGGAGTTCGGCGGCCATGCCCCGGTACTGGGCGCCCTGGCCGGTGAACAGCAGCACCGGCTGCACGTCGCTGCGCCGGGCCTCGCGGTGGACAGGCACGGCACCGGAGGTACGGCCCGCAACGGGCACGGCGCCGGAGGTACGGCCCGCAACCGGTACGGCGCCGGAGGCGCGGCCCGCCAAGTGGGCCTCCAGGCCCCGGCGCAGCTCGTCGGGGTCGGCGCCGGTGACGGCGAGGCGGTGGCGCAGCGCGCGGCGGCCGCCGCCGAGGGTGAGCGGCAGGTCGCCGGGGGCGGGGGCGGGCCCGGCGGCCAGCCGGTCGCGGAGCAGGCCGGCCAGGGCGGTCAGGCCCTGCTCGGTGCGGGCGGACAGCGGCAGCACGGTCGGGGCGGGGCGCGGGTCGGCGATGCCGGGCGCGGCTGGCGCCTCCTCCAGCACCAGGTGGGCGTTGGTGCCGCCGACGCCCAGCGCGCTGACCCCGGCCCGGCGCGGGGTGGGGCCGGCCGGCCAGTCCCGGCGCTCGGCGGAGAGCCGGAACGGGCTTCCGGCGAGCTCCAGCGCAGGGTTGGGGCGGCTGAAGTTGACCAGCGGCGGGATCGTGCCGTGCCGCAGCACCAGCAGCGCCTTGATCAGCCCCGCCATTCCCGCGCAGGTGTCCAGGTGGCCGATGTTGGGCTTCACCGAGCCGAGCGAGCAGAAGTCGGCGGCCTCGGTGCGGGCGCGGAACGCCTGGGCCAGCGCCCGGAACTCGATCGGGTCGCCGAGCGGAGTGCCGGTGCCGTGCGCCTCGATGTAGCCGACGCTCTCGGCCGGCACCCCGGCCAGGTCCAGGGCCCGGCCGACCACGGCCGCCTGCCCGTCCACGCTGGGCGCGGTGTAGCCGACCTTGAGCCCGCCGTCGTTGTTGACGGCCGAGCCGAGGATCACGCCGTGCACGGTGTCGCCGTCCGCCAGCGCCCGGTCCAGGCGCTTGAGCAGGACGGCCGCGACGCCGTTGCCGCCGACCGTGCCGCCGGCCGCTGCGTCGAAGGCCCGGCAGGCGCCGTCCGGGGAGAGGATCGACCCCTCCTCGTAGCGGTATCCGGCGGCCTGCGGGGTGTGCAG
The DNA here is from genome assembly GCF_042720345.1 of Kitasatospora sp. NPDC058478. NCBI lineage: Bacteria > Bacillati > Actinomycetota > Actinomycetes > Kitasatosporales > Streptomycetaceae > Kitasatospora > Kitasatospora sp. NPDC058478. Next base: position 146,875 of record NZ_JBHXML010000002.1, read on the forward strand.
GGCGGCGGCCCCGGCCAGCGCCAGGTCGCAGTCGCCCGCCAGCAGCGACTGCACCGCCAGGTGCACCGCGACCAACGAGGTCGAGCAGGCGGTCTGCACGCCGATCGCCGGCCCGGTCAGACCCAGCCGGTAGGCGACCCTGGTGGCGGCGAAGTCGGCCTGGTTGCCGATCGCGGTCTGCAGCGCGGCCACCGGCTCGGCCGGGTCGGCGGTGGCGGCCAGGGTGTGCTGGTAGTAGTTGCGCAGCGCGTACAGGGTCATGCCGGTGCCGGCGAAGACCCCGACCCGGCGGCGCGGGTCCGGGGCGTCGTAGCCGCCGTCCTCCAGGGCCTGCCGGCAGATCTCCAGCAGCAGGCGCTGCTGGGGGTCCATCAGCGCCGCCTCGGTGCCGCTGATGCCGAAGGCCTCGGCGTCGAAGTGGTCGGTGTCGGGCAGCGCGCCGGTCACCGGGACGAAGTCGGGGTGGCGGTACTCCGCCGGGCGCAGGCCGGCCGCCGCCAGTTCGTCCTCGGTGAAGCGGGTGGTGCTGCGGACGCCGTCGACGATGTTGCGCCAGTACTGCTCGGGGGTGTCGGCGCCGGGGAACCGCAGGGCCAGGCCGACGATGGCCACCCGGCGGTCGCCGCCGTCCGGGCCGCCGGGCGCGGCGGTGGCGGCGGCCCGAGTGGGGGCCGTGGGCTCGGTGGGCGCTTCGGCCAGGTGCGCGATCAGGGCGTCCACGGTGGGGTGCCGGAACAGCTCGGTGGGCGCCGGGGGCGTCGGCAGGACGGCACCGAGCGCGCCGTGCACCCGCATCAACTGGAGCGATCCGATGCCGAGTTCGGCGAGCGGGCGGCCCGGGTCGAGCGGGGTGTCGAGGACCGCCTCGAAGGCGTCCAGGACGGCCCGGCGCAGCTCGGCGGTGGCAGGGGTGGCGGGGCTGGCGGGCCCGGTGGCGGCGGACGGTACGGCTGCGGGCGGCTCGGTGGCCCGCTGCGGGGCCCGCTCGTCGGCCGGCCGTGCGGCGGGCGCTTCGCGGACCGGTCGCGGTGCGGTGGCCAGCAGGCGGCGGCGCGCGGCGGGGGCGCTCGGGTCGGGCCCGGCGTACCAGCGTCCCGGGGCGGCGGCCAGCAGCAGCGAGGCGAGTCGGCGGCCGTGCGCGGCGCTCAGCACGGCGATGCCCCGGTCGGCGGCGGCCTGCTCGTGGTCGGTGGCACGGTTCATGCCGACCCCGCTCCACAGGCCCCAGGAGATCGTCCAGGCCGGGGCCCCGGTCTCCCGGCGCAGCCGGTCGACGGCGCTCTCCAGGTAGCGGTTGGCGGCGGCGTACGCCGTGGAGCCGACGGCCTCCTGGAAGCCGACCATCGAGGAGAAGCCGACGAACTGGGCGCCGGGCCGCTTCCGGACCAGCTCGACGAGGTGGTCCGTGCCGGTCGTCTTGGCGCGCACCGCCTCGCGCCAGCCGTCGGGGCCGGTGTCGGCGAGCAGCGCGAGCCGGTAGCTGCCGGCCAGGTGGAGCACGCCGTCCAACGGCGCCTGCCAGTCCCGTTCGGCCTCGGCGACCACCGCCGCCAGCTGCTCGGGGTCCGTCACGTCGGCGCGGCGGTAGTCGACCCGGCCGCCGTAGGAGGACAGCCGGTGCAGCGCGGCGCGGCGCTCGGCCGCCTCGGCGGTCGGCGCGTCCAGGTCGGTGCGGCCGATCACGAGCAGCCGGGAGCCGTGGTCGCGGAGCAGGCCGGGCAGCAGCTCGGCGGCGATCCCGCCGAGGCCGCCGGTGACCAGGTAGCGGGCGCCGGGGGTGAGCAGTGAGCAGCCCTCGGGCCGGCCCTCGGTTGCGGTCCCGGCGTCGGGCCCGCTTACGGTCTCGGCCGGTCCCAGCCGGGGCACCCACGGGCGGCCCTCGCGCCAGGCGCACTCCGGCTCCGGCCGGGGCTCGGCCAGCAGGGCGAGCAGCGCGGCGGCCTGCTCGGCGGCCGGTGCGCCCGCCGGCAGGTCGATGTGCCGGGCGGCCGGCACCAGTTGCTCGGCCCGGGCTCCGGCGGTCAGCGCGGCCTTCAACTCCGAGCTCGGGTCCGGGAGTTCACCGGGCAGCACGGCATGCAGCCCGGCGCTGACGGTGACCAGCTCGCCGATCGGCGGCCGGCCGGCCAGGGCCCGCAGCAGGGCGAGCAGCGCTTCGTCCCGCGCCGCCGCGTCCGAGGGCCGCGGCGCGTCCTCGGGCCGCGCGCCCCACAGGTGCACCACCCGCGCGGGGCGCTCCTCGCCGAGCGCCCGCAGCCACTCCCCCGGGTCGGTGGTCGGCGGCCGGTCCACCACCACGGCCTGCGGCAGGGCGGCGCGCAGCGCCTCGGCGAGGGTGCCGGGGCCGGCGGGGCCTAGCAGCAGGGTCGGCCCCTGCGGAGCCCCGTCGACCGGGACCGTTCCGGCCGCCGGGGCCTCCGGCACCGGGCGGGGTTCCCAGGCGAGTCGGCGCACGCAGTCCGGCAGGGTCCGGGAGTTGGCCTCCGCCAGGTCCAGGGCGACGAGGTGCTCGTCGAGTTCGCCGTCGAGCAGCCGTCGGCGCAGCGCGGTGCGCTGGATCTTGCCGCTGGTGGTGCGCGGGAACTCCGACGGCGGCACCGGCAGCACCAGGGCGGGGGCGGGCTGCCTGCGGGCAGCCAGCAGTCGCCGGACCTCGGCGGCCACGGGCGGTGCGGGGGCGTCCTGGTCGTTCGGCACGTAGACGACCACCAGTTGCTCGGTGCCGGTGCGGTCGTCCGGGACCCCGAAGGCGGCGACGTGCCCGGAGCGCACCCCCGCCACCGTGGCCACCACGTCCTCCAGCTCGTGGCAGAAGTAGTGCACCCCGTTGACGATGATGATCTCCTTGCGACGGCCGGTGAGCACCACCTCCCCGTCGGCCAGGAAGGCCAGGTCTCCGGTGTCGAACCAGCCGTCGCCGACGAAAGCCTCCCGGTCGGCGGCCGGGTTGTTCAGGTAACCCGGAGTCACCCGGCCGGAGTTGACCTGGAGCCGGCCGACCCAGTGCTCGGGCAGGGCCCGGCCGTCCTCGCCCGCCACCCGCATCCGGGTGCCGGGCGCGGGACGCCCCATGCTGAGGAAGCCGGTGCCGCGCTCGCGCGAGGCCGGGTCGGCGGGCTCCAGCCGGCCGCTCAGCGAGTCGGTGCGCACCAGGCGGCGGGCGCCGTCCTCGTGGTAGCGCTTGTAGGTGATCACTGTGCAGGTCTCGGCCATGCCCCAGCCGAGCAGGACGTGGTCCGCGCGAACGCCGAACGGCCCGGTGGCGGCCAGGAATTCGTCCAGCACTGCTTCGGTGCACTGCTCCCCGGCGTTGATCAGCGACTTGAGCGCGGAGAGGTCCCAGTGCCGGCCGGGACCGGCGGCCCGGACCGCCTCGGCGACCAGCCGGAAGCCGAAGTTGGGCGACCAGGAGTGCGCACCCCGGTAGCGCTCCAGCGTGTCCAGCCAGACCAGCGGGTCGGCGAGCACCAGTTCGGTGGGCACCTGCACCTGGTCGGCGGCCAGCGCCACGTCCCGCAGGTGGAACATCAGCAGCCCGGCGACGTGGTCCAGCGGCAGCCAGTTGACGGTGACGTCCTCGGGCGAGCTGCCCTGGGAGGTGGCGCCGGCCACGTACTCCAGGATGCCGCGGTGGGTGATCTGCACCGCCTTGGACCGGCCGGTGCTGCCGGAGGACAGCTGGAGGATCGCGACGTCGCCGGGGTCCGGGGCGTGCTCGGCGCCTGGCGCGCCGATGGTGCCGGTGCCGGGCACGCCGATGGTGTCGGGCGCGGCGCCGGTGTCGGTGGCGACACCGGTATCGGCGGGCCGGTGGTCGACCGCGATGACCCGCAGGCCGGGCGCCGGGTAGAGCTCCCCGAGCCGCGCCAGGCCCGCCACCGCCGGGCCGCAGGCGAGCACCGGCGGCTCCTCCAGGGTCTGCCAGGCGTGCCAGAGCTTCTCCAGTACGGGGTTGCGCTCGTCGTAGGCCGGCGGGCGGGCCACCGTGACCGGCTGCACCCCGCCCAGCAGGCAGGCCCACAGGGTGGGGAAGTAGCGCTCCGGGTCGGGGACTTGGAGGATCACCCGGTCGCCCGCCCGCAGTCCGGCGGAGGTCAGCAGGGCGAGGGTCTCCCGGGCCTGCTCCAGCAGTCGGCGGTAGGTGAGCCGGGTCGCCCCGCCGTCGGCCCGGACCAGGTGCAGGCCGCGCCCGGGGTGCCGCTCGGCGGCGCGCAGCAGCGCCTCGGGCAGCGTCCGGGGCGCGTCCGGCACCGGGTCGGGCAGCGGGGCGCCGACCGCCTCCGCCCCGGTGCCCTCGGGGGCGGCCGTCGGGCCGTCCGGGGCGGGGCCCGCCGCCGTCCCGGCGTCTCCGAACGGCCGCCAGTGCGCGGTGAGTTCGCGCAGGTGGCGCAGGGCGGGCCCGGGCTCGGCGGGCGGCCGGGCGGCGGCGACCGCCAGTGCGGCGCGGTCGGGCTCCCCCTCCGGGGTGCGGACGATGCCGTCCAGGAGGTGCACCTCGGCACTCGGGTCGGCGTCCAGCAGGGCCGCGGCGGCCCGACGGCGCAGCGCGGCGGTGTCGGTGTCGGCAGCGGGCACCAGGTAGGCCAGCAGCCCGCGGCGGCCGTCGGCGCGCTCGACCGGCAGCAGCGCGCAGTCGGCGACCTCGGGACGCAGCAGCAGCCGGGCCTCCAGGGCACGCAGCCGGGCGCGGTCGGGACCGGTGGAGCTCATCAGGTACGGCACCTTTCGGATCGGTGCCGGGGCGCGCGGGTACGGACCGCCCCGGGGCACGGAGGGTGAGCGGATCGGGCTGGTGCCTGCGGCGCGGTGGCGCCGGCGGATCCGGTGGCGCGGTGCTTGTGATGGGGTGCTTGTGAGGGGGTGCGTCGGGGTGACTGCGGCGGGGTGGAGGGTTCAGCATTTGCGGGACCGGGCGACCACGACCAGGAAGCCGAGCGCCAGCACGATCGGGACGGCGTGCGAGACGCCGACCACGGTCAGCGGGCTGAGCAGCGCCAGCAGCGATCCGCTCAGCAGCATCCCGGTGCCCATGCCGACGTTCTCGGCGGAGGCCAGCAACCCGAAGGCCTGGCCGCGCCGTTCGTCGGCGAGGGCCTGGATCCGGGTGGTGTACGAGATCTCGGTGAAGCCGTCGCCGAGCCCGGCACCGATCGCCGCCAGCAGGAACAGCGGGGTCGGCAGCCCGGTGAAGACCAGGATGAAACAGCCGGACATCAGACAGGTGCCCAGGGCGAAGGCGCGCTCGCCCGGTTCGATGCCCCGGCGCAGCAGGAGCCGGGAGACCAGTTGCTGGGCGCCGAGGTTGCCGACCGCCCAGGTGGCCCAGAACATGCCCAGCAGCGCGGCCGGGTTGCCGGGAGAGTGCTGGTTGGCGAAGACCGGCAGGCTGATGTTGTGCGCGGCCGAGCCGAAGGCGTCCAGCAGCCGGATCGCCGCCATCGCGCCGACCACCGGGGCGGCCCGCAGGACGATCAGCGCCTGCCACCGGCTCCCGCGCCGCTTCGTCCCTGCGGCGTCAGCGGGATCAGCCGAATCCGTGGCAGGCTGCTCGGCGGGCTCGGCCCGGGTGCGCAGCGGCAGCCGGAACACCACCACCGCGAACACCAGGAAGCTGGACGCGTCGATGAGCAGCGCCGCGCGGAACCCGGCCCAGGCCACCACCACGCCGGCGGAGGCGAAGCCGAGCACCATGGCGGCCGAACGGCAGCTGGCCATCAGGCTGTTGGCACGAGCCCTGCGCTCGGAGCCGACCATCTCCGGGATGCTGGTCCGCAGCGCGACGGCGCACACCGCGGCCGCGCCGCCGAAGACCAGCGCGAGCGAGTAGAGCACCGGGATACGTGCCGGGACCGGCGCGAAGGCCACCACGACCAGGGCCAGCGCCTGGGCCAGCGCGCAGCCCGTCATCAGCCGCCGCCGGTCGGTCCGGGCCACCAGGCGCCCGGAGACCAGCCCGCCGACGAGGCCGCCGGCCAGTCGGATGATCAGGTACCCGGCCGTGCCGAGCGCGTTCCCGGCCGCCTCGTAGGCGAACAGGCTGAGCGCCACCAGGTCGAGCTGGCTCCCGTACGTGGACAGGGCGTCGCCCAGTGCCAGCCGGTAGAACACCCGGGGCAGCTTGTCGGCGCTCTGGTGCGGTACTTGCTGTGCAGTGTCCGGCACCGGTCCCCCAGGCACGCCGTGTCGGTCGGTTCAGTGTGACATTGCACTGCAATCTAAGGGCGACCCCGCAGCAGATCAAGACCTTGATCGCCTGCTTGTCCGAAAGATCGCAAGTTCGGCCGACCCGGAACCATCTTTCCAGCCAGACTGGCGAGTTGGCGCCGGTACGCCCTACCGCCCGACCGCCGCGCGGGGGGTGCCGGGCGGGAGACCCGCCGGTGGACGACGGAGGACAGGGAGGCGAGCCGGGCCCGGACCGCCCGAGGCGCGACCCTGCGCCGGGAGGCGCCGGCCGCGGCTCCCGCCGATACTGGCTGGGGCGCCCGGGCCACGTACGGCCTGCGGGACGCAGCATGGACCACGGTCGCGGCGTCCGGCTCGACCGCCCCTTCCGGCAGGCGGTCGAAACGGTCGCCGCCGCCCTCGACCCACTGCGGGCCTGACCGGCCCGGACCCGACCGCTGGGAGGTCACCGTGAACGGTCCCGTCACCGTGAACGGTCCCGTCGCCGTGGACGGTCCCGTCGTCGCGGGCTTCGACGGTTCGCCGGAGAGCCTCGCCGCCACCGCGTGGGCCGCCCGGGAGGCGCTGCGCCGCGGGCTCGCCCTCGAACTCCTCCAGGCCTGGCCCTGGCCCAAGCGGGACTCGGTCGGCACCAACGAGGTGTACAACCGCAGCCGGGACGCCCTGGCCGCCCGCGAGGCGGAGCTGCGCGCCACGCACGCCGGCCTCCAGGTCTCCTCCCGCCAGGTCCCCGACGACCCGGCCAAGGCACTGGAGACCGCCGGCCGGACCTCCGCCGTACTCGTGCTCGGCTCCCGGGGGCTGGGGCCCGTGCGCGGCTTCCTGGTCGGCTCGGTGAGCCAGGAGGTGCTGCGCCGGGCCACCTGCCCGGTGGTGCTGGTCCGGGCCGGTGAGGGCGAGCAGGGCGCCGCCACCGACCCCGTCCTGGTGGGCGTCGACCTCGTACATCCGCCGGACGACGTCCTGGCGTTCGCCTTCGAGGCGGCCGCCCACCGCTCGGCCCCCCTGCGGATCGTCCACGTCTGGGCGCCACCGGCCGGCAGCGAGTACATGGCGTTCGACGCCATCGGAGGGCTGGAGAAGGAGCTGTCCGCCTCCGAGCGGACGCAGTTCGCCGAAGTCCTGGCGCTCTGGCTGGCCCGCTACCCCCAGGTGACCGTGACGTCCGAACTCGTCCGGGGCAACGCCGCCATCGTCCTGGTGGAAGCGTCGGAGACGGCCCGGCTGGTCGTCCTCGGCCGCCACGTCCGGCGGATGCCGCTCGGCGCCCACCTCGGCCCGGTGGCGCACGCCGCGATCCACCACGTCCGCTGCCCGGTCGCCGTCGTCCCGGACACCTGACCGGCCGCGGGGGTCCCCCTCACGGCCCCCGATCCGTCCAGGTGAGCGGGACCGCCGTGGAGGCGGCCTTCACGCCGGTCACAGCCCGCTGGCACCGTCGATGACGAGGAGCACCCCGATCACGGCGAGGACCACAGCGGTGACGGTGCTGTTATGGGTCTCCAGCCAGGTCCTGGCCCTGCCCAGCGGAGTGAGGACACGCTCCCCCCGCGCGATGTGGAGCAGCACGGGAAGCACGACGGTGGAGACGGCGAGCGCGGTGAACACCGCCACGGCGATGACCGTACGGGGCGGACCCAGTTCGGCGGAGCCGATGGTCAGCCCTGCCGCCGCGGACAGCAGGATGGTCTTCGGGTTGGCCCCCGACAGCAGGAGACCCAGCCGCAGGGCCTTGGCCGGCGTGGCATCCGTGAGGCTCCGTATCCAGGCCGGGGTCCCTTTCTTGCCGCCGGAGAGCCACTGCCGCCCGGCGAGCAGGACGAGGACCGCGCCGAGGACGACTTTGGTCCAGGACGCCCAGGTGGGGGTCTCCTCGCGGGTCTCGATGACGGCCGCGAGTGCCGTGAACGCGGACGCCGCCACGAGGATTCCGGCCGCCCACCCGGCCAGGAAGGCTCCGGCCGTGGCCCTGGGCCGGGGAGTGAACAGCAGGAGGAGCGCCGGCACGATCGGCAACGGCGACAACGCGATGGCCAGGGCCAGCGGCGCCACCTCGCTCAGCACGACGTTCACGGACCACCTTCCTCCCGCCGCTGCACAGGGCCCGGGCGGCCTGGTCGACCTCAATTCTCCCGCCGGACGGGCTCCGCCGCCCGCAGTCCCGGACGGGAACGGTCACCTGGCCGCACCCCGGGGCCGGCCCCGGCCGACGGATCCGCACGGAGCCGCGCGGAGCGGGCGGTCAGGCCGCCGGCCAGTTGCGCAGCAGTGCGTCGAGGGCGTCGAGGACGCGCGCCCAGGTGTCCTCGGTGCCGCGCGGGGTGTGCTGGAAGCTCCCGGCCCGTTCCAGGGCCACGTAACCGTGGAAGGTGCTGCCGAGCAGCCGGACGGCGTCGGTCTCGTCGGGTTCCGCGAGGTCGTAGCCGCGCAGGATCGCGCGCGTCATCTGGGAGTGCCGGACGCCGGCGCTGGCGCGCGCGGTCTCGGGGTCGAGTTCGAGCTGCGCGGCGGCGTAGCGACCGGGGTGTTCGCGGGCGTAGTCGCGGTAGGCGTTGGCGAAGGCGGCCAGGGCGTCCTTGCCGGCGCGTCCGGCCAGGGCGGCGGCGACCCGGTCGGCGAGTTCCTCGAGTGCGAGCAGGGCGATCCTGGTCTTGAGGTCCTGGGAGTTCTTGACGTGCGAGTAGAGGCTCGCGTCCTTGACGCCGAAGTGTCGTGCCAGCGCCGAGACCGTGACCTTGTCGAAGCCGACCTCGTCGGCCAGTTCCGCTCCCGCCCGGGTGAGTCGTTCCGCGTTCAGTCCTACGCGCGCCATGGCCTTCCCTCCGATCGACTGAGGCCATTATACATTTGCCTAATAGTCCTAGGTAATTTACGTTGGCTCCTATGAAGCCGTTGACCGAGCAAGAGATCCGCGCCGCCTTCGTGAACTGCACCAAGGGCGAGGCGAAGCGACTGCACATCCCCCGCGACCTGGCCGAACAGCCCTGGGACGACCTGGACTTCCTCGGGTGGCGCGATCCGCAGGCGCCCGATCGCGCCTATCTCGCCGCCGAGTCGGACGGCCGCGTGGTGGCGGTCGCGCTGCGCTCCTCCGGTGCCGCCTCCTGGCAGGCCCGGCGCAGCATCTGTTCGCTGTGCGTGACCACCCACACCGGGGGCGTCTCGCTGCTGGTCGCGCCCCTGGCCGGGAAGGCCGGCAAGCAGGGCAACTCCGTCGGCGCCTACATGTGCAGCGACCTCGCCTGCTCGCTCTACGTGCGCGGCAAACGGGAGACCGGCACCCGGCTGCACGAGTCGCTCACCGTCGAGGAGAAGATCCGCCGCACCGCGGCCAACCTCGCTGCCTTCGTCGCCAAGGTCACCGCGTGAGCCGCGGCAGGGCCTCACCCCGGGACGTCGTCCTCGCCCCGTGCCGGCTCCTCGCATCACCGGACACCGGGCCCGCTGCGGCGGGCCCGGTGTCCGTCTGAGCCGCACCTCACCCACGCTCCGGGATCAGGACTTCCGGCAGCCGTTGCAAGCCGTCAGCGCCCCACTGCCCACGGGCCGGTGCCGGTACTACATGCAGGCACCGGGGTAGGGGTTGGGCTGGTGTCCGGTGGTGAGGGGGGTTGCGGTGGTGGCGGCCGTGTCAAGGGTGTGGAAGAGGGCGCGTGCGGCGGCGCCGGTCACGGACATCTGGGTGGCGGCGGTGAGTTCGCTGCCGGTCATGGGGTTGTGGCCGGCCTGGACGAGGGCGCTCACGCCGTCGGCGCCGAAGGCCTTGACGGTGCCTTCGAGGTCGAACACCGGGATGGTGGTGGCACCGAGGCCGGTGAGCATTCTGATGTCGTTGACGACGGTGGTGAGGTTGTCGTACGGCGGGATCCCGGCATTGCCGATGGTGACCTGTCCCGCGGTGCCGAAGTAGCGCTGGATGTCGGTGAAGTAGGACGCCACGTAGCCGGATCCCAGGTCGATCCCGAAGGCGCGGTAGGCCTGAAGGAAGTACTGGTCGTAGCCGGTCGGCGGGAACGCCGTGATGCCGAGCGCGGCCTGCAGGGCGATGCTGCCGTTGTCGAGGTCGTCCAGCGCGTAGGGCACGGGCGAGCCCGAGATCCGCATCCCGTTCTGGTGCGCCCAGGCGATGGTGTCGGCGTAGGTGTGGATCGCGCGGCACTGTGCGGCGGGGTCGAGGCTGTTGGCGTTCAGCAGGGCGTTGAAGCCGGTCAGGTCCTTCTGGGTGAGGGCCTGGGCCACGGCCTGGTCGCCGGTGGGGGATTCCAGGTCGAGTACGGCCTGGGAGAACTGGAGGTCGTGGGCGAGCGACCAGACGTGGAAGTCCTCGACGGCGCTCTGGACGAGGGCGGCGTTCTGCTCGGTGTCGAAGGTGCCGTCCGACAGCGGCACGGTGATCCAGGCGCTGACCGGCACGCCGCGGGTGTTCGCCTGCTCGACCAGGGCCAGAGCGTCGGTGCGCTGGTTCTCGCCCGGCAGCGCGGGGCCGAAGTCCGAGCCGTACACGAGGTCGAGGTAGAGCGGGCTGTGGCCGGCGGCCAGGGTGTTCCACACGGTGTCGGTGAACGCGCTGAGGTCCCGCGGACAGGTCAGCGGGTCCTCCGCCAGACACGGCTGGACCTCCTGCCCCGCCCAGAACGCCACCTGCGCGGCGAGGGCCCGGCCGGCGGGTACGGCGGCGGCCCCGGCCGGCGCTGCGCCGGCGCTTGTGAACACCGAGCAGACGAGCGCGCTCGCGGCAACAAAAGCGGACGCCCTGGCGGACAGTGGATTTCTCATGGGTCTTCCTGTTCGCGGTCGTTGTCGGCGACGTGCGCCGTCACCGTCGGGCAGCGACGTCGAGAGAGGCGGGACTGGTCCGAGCGGGGCGGGCCCCTTCGCGACGGAGTCGGGGAGCGCGTCGCGAAGGACCGCTCCGGCCCCGGTGGAGGCGACCTCGGACGGGTCGGATCCCCGCGTGGCCGAAGAGGCGTCCACCGTTTTCACGTCCGGGCCGGGAGGCCCGGCCTGCCGGTGGGCGGGGCTCAGACCTCGATGAGGCCGAACCGCCCTCCGCTGCCATCGGCCAGGCAGACCAGCAGGTAGAACGGCTGGCGGTAGTGCCCGGTAGGGCCACCACACGATTCCTATCCCGACCTGGCCGCTCCCGCCCTCGCCAGGCACCTAACGGGTGACTACTCTCCGCAACATTGGATTGAACTGCCCCACGCTTCACGGAGTTCGCCATCGTGCCATCCTGAAGCCCACGGAAACCGTCCCGGCTGCGCGAACCGGCCCGACGGCTTCTCGCTCTGCGGGACACGGCGGCCGCCACGGGACGGTTGCCTGGTGTACGGGGAGGAGGAACACGCCCGGGCCGAAGGGGTGTGGTCAGCCGGCGATGTGCTCCGGATGGGCGGCGGGGGCCGGGTCGTGGGGCAGTTCGCGGTCTCGGGTCTCGGGGAGGCAGGTGGCGGCGATGGCGGCCAGGACGTAGGCGAGCCCCGCGAAGAGGGCGATGCTCGCCGCGAGTCCGAAGCGTCCGGAGAGGTAGCCGACGAGGGCGGGGAACGCGGCGCTGACGATGCGGCCCAGATTGTAGCAGAAGCCCTGCCCGGTACCCCGGACGCGGGTGGGGTACAACTCCGCGAACAGGGCGCCCAGTCCGCCGGGGATCCCGGCCGAGAAGAACCCGAGCGGCGCGCCCGCGATGAGGGTGCCGAGATCGCCGAGTGGCAGCAGCAGGTAGGGAACGAGGGTCACGAGGCAGCACAGGGCGAAGAGGACGACATTGCGACGACGGCCGATCCGGTCGGAGAGCCACCCGGAGGCGAGGTAGCCGAGGAACGAGCCGGCGATGAAGACCGCGAGGTGCCCGCTGCTGCTCATCACCGACAGGTGCCGGGTGGTGTGGAGGTAGGTGGGCAGGAAAGTGGTGAGGGCGTAGTAGCCGCCGTGGCTGCCGAGCCCGAGCAGGGCGCCGAACACGGTGATCCTCAGCAGGCCGGGGCGGAAGATCTCCGTCGGCGACGCCTTCTCCCGCCGCCGCTGGTCGGCCGTGGGGTCGGCGATCCCACGGCCGAGGGCGAGCACCAGCAGGGCGGGCAGCACGCCGAGCCAGAACATCGCCCGCCACGCCCAGGCCTGCGGCAGGACGGTGACCAGCACCGAGTAGGCGGCGAGGGTGAGGGCCCAGCCGACGGCCCACCCGCTCTGCACCGCCCCGAGGGCCCTGCCCCGGTACCGCGTGGTCACGTACTCGCTGATCAGCACCGCGCCCGCGGCCCACTCACCGCCGAAGCCGATGCCCTGCAGGCAGCGGAAGGCCAGCAGGGACTCGAAGCCGTTGGCGAAGCCGACGAGCGCGGTCGCCACCGCGTACCAGGCGATGGTGAAGCGCAGGACGGCCACCCGGTCCCACCGGTCGGAGGCCGCCCCGGCCAGCCAGCCACCGAGCGCGGTGCAGACCAGGGTGACCGAGGAGGCCAACCCGCCCTGGCCGTTGGTGAGATGCCACAGCGCGGTGAGGGTCGGCAGCACCAGGCCGTAGATCTGCGCGTCGGCCCCTTCCAGCGCCCAGCCGCCGAAGGTGGCCCAGAACGCCCGTCGGCCCGCGGGCGTTGCCGAGCGGTACCACTGGCGCATGCTCGCTCCTTACCTGAGGTCCGTGCGGTGCCGGAGGGAACCAACGACCGGCGCGGCGCAGCGGCAGCGCCTCCGCGGCACCGGCCACCCTGAACGTGAGCACGTCAGTACGTCGTCGAACATGCAGGCCAATATGACAGTCAGTCAGGTGAAGGTCCAGGGGCCCCCGGACCAGAGGCCCCCGGCCTACCATCCGCGGGTGATCTGCGAATCGGCCGAGTCGGTGCAGCCGGTGGAGTCGGTGGAGTCGGTGGACACCCACGCCCACGTATTCCACCGCGGCCTGCCCAGGGCCGACCGCCCCCGCTACGTGCCGGAATACGACGCCCTCCCGGCAACGTACCTGGCGCTGCTCGACCGGCACGGCATCGGCGGCGCGGTCCTCGTCCAGCCGAGCTTCCTGGGATCGCGCAACGACTTCCTGCTCGACTGCCTGGCCCGGCACCCAGCCAGGTTCCGCGCCGTCATCGTGCTGGACCACGACCGGCCCTGCCGGCCGGACGCGCTCGCCCCGCTCGCCCTCGACGGCGTCGCGGGCATCCGCCTCAACCTGATCGGCCGGCGGGTGCCCGACCTGGCCGGGCCGCACTGGCGGCAGGTGGCCGCACTGCTGGCCACGCGCGGGCAGCACCTGGAGGTGCACGCGGCGGGCGAACAGTGGGCGGCGATCACACCCGCCCTCCGCAGCTGGCCGTCCCCCGTGGTGATCGACCACCTCGGCCTGCCGGGCGCATCCGAGGGCACCGGCCGCGCGGTACTGGATCTGGCCACGCGCGACCACGTGTGGATCAAGGCCTCCGCGCCCTACCGCTGCGGGCCCGACGCGCCCGACGCGCCCGGCCGCATGCTGCGGCGCGTGCTGGAGGAAGCGGGCCACCAGCGCCTGCTGTGGGGCAGCGACTGGCCCTGGACCCGCCACGAACACAACAGGACGTTCGCCGACTGCCTCGCCTGGCCGGCCGCGCACGTCGACCCGTCGGTCCTGCACGCCGCCGTCACCGTGAACCCGGCCCGGCTGCTGAACTGGTCCCCCCGGCGAGGAGGGCCTGGAGGCCGGCAGGCAGGCGGCCGGTGAGGGCGCGGGGCGTCAGGGAGTGGCGATGCGCTGGGTGAGGAAGAGGGCGGCGCGGTCGAGTGCCTGGTCGGCTTCGTCCAGGGTGCCGCCCGCGAAGGCCTGGAAGACGTGGGGGGCGTCGGCGGTGATGTCGAGGATGACGTCGACTCCGGCGTCGCGTGCGCGGGTGGCGAGGCGGGTGGAGTCGTCGAGGAGGATCTCGTTGGCGCCCACCTGGATGAGGAGCGGGGGGAAGCCGGTCAGGTCGGCGAAGAGGGCCGGGCTGAGGAGGGGCTGCTCGGGGTCCTGGCCGGCGAGGTACATGGCCCCGGTGTGCGTGACGGCCTCGCGGGTGAAGATCGGGTCGATGCCCTCCTTGGTCGTCATGCTCTCCCCGCTCCGGGTGGCGTCCAGGCCCGGGGAGAAGACCACGATCGCGGCGGGCAGCGGCAGGCCCGCGTCGCGGGCGGCGAGGGCGGTGGTGACCGCGAAACCGCCGCCGGCGGAGTCCCCGGCGAACGCGATGGCGGACGGGTCCAGGCCGCTGTCGAGGAGGGCGCGGTAGGCGCTCAGGTTGTCTTCCAGGCCAGCCGGGAACGGGTGCTCGGGGGCCAGCCGGTAGTCCACCGAGTACGCGTCGAGCCCGGTCTTCGAGACGAGCTGCGCGGTCAGCGACAGCGCGGTCTCGGGAGAGCCGAAGACGAAGCCGCCACCGTGGAAGTACAGGATCGTGCCCGGGCGCGCGCCGTTGTCCGGTGTGACGTGCAGGGCGGGCCGGGCGGCGAGCGCGGTCTGATCGGTGCGGACGTCGTCCGGCACGATCATCGTGTCCATGAGCGCCCTGAACCCGGCGCGCAGCTCCTCGACGGAGCGTTGGCCCTCCGGTCGGGGCCGGCGGAGCATCGCGTCGATCTTGGCGAGCTGTTCCTTGCTCATCTGCGTTCCTCCTATGAAATGGCTTCCTCTACACTATATGCCGTGGAATATACATCGGATGGCGCCGCCGACCTCCAGGGATTCTTCGCGGATCTCGTCCGCTGCGAGACACGCCTGTACAACGCGCTGAACGACCGCCTGCGCGAGCGGCACGGCATCGTGACGTCGCAGTTCGAATTCCTGCGGTTCCTGCGCGAGCACCCGGGGGCCCGGGTGGCCGACCTCGCCGCGGAGTTCGCCATCGGAGCCGGCGCGACCAGCAAGGGCGTCGACCGCCTGGAGAAGCAGGGCTGGATCGTCCGCCAGGCCAACCCGGCGGACCGCCGGTCCTCACTCCTGGCCCTGACCGACGACGGCTCCCAGCTCCTCGCCGCCGCCGAGGCGACCTTCACCGCGGGCCTGAGCGAACTGGTCGAAGGCACCCTCGACCAGTCCACGACGGCAGCCGCCGCCCTGGCCCTCCGCCGGCTGCGCTCCGCGCTCGAACGCGACCAGATCGGCACCCCCACCGGCTGAAAGCCCAAGCCCGGTCAACTGTTCGCCTACGCGCGGCCCGGCGGCGCCGCGCCCTTCCGCCGTCACCTTCGGCGAAGGCCCTGCTGGGGTTGCCTCCGCGGCCGGCAAGGCGCAGGCTGGAACTGTCCCCTGGAAGCCGTGTAGGGCGAGAGCCCCACGGAAAGCAGGGAGCTCGGGAGCATCACCGCCCCATCCGGAGGAGCGGCCCCACCCCGAGCAAACCCGGGTGAAACGAACCGTCCGATCCGACTGCGCACGGACGGAGGCCCCAGCGGGGGTCGCTCTCGGAACAACATCACGCCGCGTCGTACGCGACGCTCCGTCCGGCCAGTGAGCACGGACGGCACCAACGCAAGCATTGCAGGCGTCAAGAACGAGAGTGTAAGTCGCAGGAGCAGTAGAGGCCCCCTCCTGGTAGAGGGGGCCGACGCCTGCGCCGGGCAGGCCTCGACGCACCGCGCGAACAGCGGCACTCGCGGCTGCTTCAAGCCGTCCCCTGTCGGCCTCGGTGTCCGTTCGGGGCAGGGCTCAGCCGTCCAGTGAGAGTGCGTTCTTGGCGTGCGCGACGGATTCGTCCGAGGCGGGCCCGCCGGGGTTCTCAGTGGCCAGGGCCTGGTTGAGGGTGACCAAGGGGCGCATCCGCCGCTCGTAGCGGGCATATGCGGCGCGGTGGTCGCCGCCGGCCCGGGCAAGGCAGTCGGCCAGCACGTGGGCGCCCACGAGGGCCAGGCTGGTGCCCTGCCCCGAGACAGGGGAAGGGCAGTAGCCGGCGTCTCCGAGCAGGGTCACCCGGCCCCGCGACCACGGGTCCATGCGGATCTGGGCCATGGCGTCGCAGTAGAAGTCGGGGGCCTTCCGG
Organism: Kitasatospora sp. NPDC058478; assembly: GCF_042720345.1. Classification (NCBI taxonomy): domain Bacteria; kingdom Bacillati; phylum Actinomycetota; class Actinomycetes; order Kitasatosporales; family Streptomycetaceae; genus Kitasatospora; species Kitasatospora sp. NPDC058478. The sequence goes on from NZ_JBHXML010000002.1 coordinate 163,047, forward strand.
GCGGCCTCGGCCAAGCGGGTCCCTTCCCATCGCATCGACGCGAGCTTGTCCACGACGAGCTGCCGGAGGGCGCCGCCGCCGCGGAGGTCGTGGGTGAGGGGGGCGGACTCGAAGCCGAAGGCGATCCTGAGTTCGGTGTTGTCGCGTACGGGCATGATGCCGAAGCCCGCGTCGCCGTCCCGCAGCCACACCTGCCAGTTGTCCAGGGCGAGGAAGTTGTCCGCGCTGAACACCGAGAGGCAGCTGCCCAGGTGGTGGGCGAAACGCTTCTCCGGCCCGAAGGCCAGGCGCCGTACGGTGGAGTGCAGGCCGTCAGCCCCGACCACGAGGTCGAAGCTGCGGGACGGTCCGTGCGCGAAGTCGACACGCACGCCGGTGTCGTCCTCGTCGAGCGCGGCGATGCTGTCGCCGAAGAGGTACTCGACGCCTGCGCGCGTGTGCTCGTACACCATCCTCACCAGGTCCTCGCGCAGCACCTCGATGTCTTCGCTGTCGAGCCGTCCGCTGCTGAAGGTCGCCTCGGTGGAGCGGTCGACCTCGCGGCCGTCGGGGCCGAGGATCGACATGCCGCGCATCCGGGTCCGTACGCGGCTCGCCTGGTCCAGCAGGCCCATCCGCTCCACGACTTCCAGCGCGACACCGCGGATGTCCACGGCCTGTCCGCCGGGGCGTTGGCCTGGAGCGCGTTCGACGACAGTGGGCGCGAAGCCGTGGCGGCGCAACCAGTAGGCGAGGAGTCCTACCCCGCGGACGCCCCCGAGGATTGGCGTACCCGCATCGAACTGGGCGCCCGGACCCTGTGGAGCCTGTACCGGCAGCACCCGTGGCTGGCCCAGCTCGGTTCCCTCACGCGCCCACTGCTCGTGCCCAATCTGATGGTCCACGGCGAGTGGGTGCTGAGCGCCCTCGACGGCCACGGACTCGACCCCACGACGCTGTTCGACATCCACGTCCTGCTCTACAGCCATGTCCAGGGCCTGGCGGTGCACCTGGAAATGGAGGCGCACGCCGAAGCCGCCACGGGCCAGTCGGAAGACCAGTGGATGGACAGCCTCGCCCCCGCCCTCCAGGAACTGGTGGAATCCGGCCGCTTCCCGGCCTTCACCAGGGCGGTCGGAGCCTTCGAGGACGGCTACGACCTGCGTCTCGACGCGCTCTTCGAATTCGGCCTCAAGACACTCCTCGACGGCCTGACGTCCATCGTCGAAGGCCAGGAAGCTGTCACGGGCGGTACCGCCGCGATCGGGGGACCTCACCGTCCGGCGGCATCGCGGCGGCCTGCGGCTGACCGTTGACCGTCATGCCGCCGAAGTCCTTTGCGCGTGCTGCCGCCCGGATGATGAGGTGGAACGGTGACCGACCATGACGAAGCGTCAGCCGTCCGACCGTTGACACTGGCTTGGGTGAGCCGGCACCTGAAGGCCGGCGAACGGATCGTCGGAATCGAGGCGCTGCACGGCGGCATCACCGCCGAAATGCGGAGGCTGACCATCGGCACGCGGGACGGAGGCACCCGCGACCTGGTGCTGCGGAGTTTCGTCGACCCGTCCTCCGTGGAGCGCGCCGAGGACTGGCTGGGCAGGGAGGCCGGCGCCCTGACCCTACTGGCGGGGACCGGCGTGCCGGCTCCCGCGCTGGTCGCGGTTGATCCGAGCGCCGCGCAGTGCGAGTATCCGTCGCTCCTCATGACACATCTGGCGGGCCGGACGGTCCTCGACGACGAGGGGGTGGAGGCGCGTCTCCCCCTCCTGGCCCGTCAGCTCGTGGCGATCCACGCGCTGCGACCGGCCGAACGGCCCCGGGATTATGTGACGTTGACGACCGCCGACACCGTCGTGGTGCCGAAGGACGCCGACGCGGCGGCATGGGCCGCGGCGATCGACGTGATCCGCAGGCCAGTGCCGCCCGGTGAAGGGCGGTTCCTGCACCGGGACTTCCAACCCGGCAACGTGCTGTTCGACGTACCGCCCCCGGGGCCGGCTGGTGCGCGAATCACCGGCGTCGTCGACTGGGCGGCGGCCTCCTGGGGCCCGGCGGATCTCGACGTGGCGCACTGCTCCACCAATCTCGCGCTGCTGCACGGCCCGGCGTGGGGTCAGCGGTTCGCCGAGGCGTACGAGGAGGCCGGCGGGGTGCTGGCCGCGACCGCGAGCGAGCGGCTGTACTGGCGGGTGCGGGACGGACTGGCGTGCTCGGAGGAAGTGCGGTCGGTGGCGCAGCCCTGGCGGGAGGCAGGGAGGGCGGAGCTGACGACACGAGCCGTGGAGCAGCGGCTGGACACCTACGTCACCGCCCTGGTGGATGCCCTGGGCTGAGCCGAGGCGGGCCGGAGCGCGGCCCGGGGTGGCGGGGCCAACCTCGCCCTCAATAGCCATATAAAATTATTTCTATTGAGAATACCTCAATCCTCATATGCCCCTTTCGTCACTGCACACCCAATCACCCTGCACAGGTAGCGGAATTTCGTCGAAGCACTCGACACCGTTCTGCAGTTATGGGACAGTCAATTTGAACCACCTGGTTTTGAGGAGCACAAGTTGCCCGTTTCCAGGAGAATGATCTCGCCCGACGGGCGCATCTGGGAGACCGACGAAATCGTGGCCCGCGTATTCGCCGCCACCGAACTTCTTGCACGCCGTGGCGTCGAACCCGGTTCGCGGGTGATGATGAGCGGGGCCAATTCCCCGGAATGGGTCGTCGCGCTGCTCGCGCTCATTCACCTCGACGCTTCGGTGGTCCTGGCCGATCATCGCGCCACCCCGTCACAGCGGTCGAAGATCCGCGCCCAGGCGCGCGTGGTGCTCGAAATCGGCGACGGTACGGGCCGCACCGCCGCGCCGCGCCCCGCTTCGGACACCGCGGCCGTGCCCGATGTCGCGAGCTGGGCACGGCGCCAGGACGCCGCGATCTCCTGGTCGTCGGGTACGACCGGCAGCCCCAAAGGCATCGTTCGCTCCGGCCGTTCGATTCTGGACAACCTCGCGCTCAGTGCGGAACGCATGGGGTACCGGCCTGACGACGTCTTCCTGCCCATCCTGCCGTACTCCCACCAGTACGGTCTGTCACTGGTCCTCTGCTGGTGGCTGGGCGGAGGCACGCTCGTGGTCTACGGGCCGACCACGCGCCTGGACCATGCGCTCGCGGTCGGCGTCGACCACGGCCTCTCCGTCGTCGACGGGGCCCCGTCGACCTACTACAGCCTGCTCAACCTGCTCGACCGTCGCCCGGCCCTCGTGAACGCGCTGGAGACGGTACGGGCCTGGTGCGTGGGCGGCGCGCCGCTGGGGAGCAGCCTGGCGGCCCGGTTCCACGCCCGCACGGGCCGGCACCTGCTCGACGGCTACGGAGCGACCGAGGCCGGAAACATCGCGCTGGCGCCCCCGACCGATCCGGTCGGGTGCGGCACGCCGCTGCCCGGTGTGGTCGTCGAAGTCCACGACGACCATGGCAGGCAGCTTCCCCACGGCCGGCTCGGCGAGCTCGTCGTCCGCAGTGACGGCCTGATGACCGGCCACCTCGGCGCCGACGGTGAGATCGTTCCGGTTTCGAGCCCCGTTCACCGCACCGGCGACATCGGCCTGGTCGACGACGCCGGCCGCGTCTTCCCGGTCGGGCGCAAGCACGCCGCACACCGTGACGGTCACACGCTCTATCCCGACCACCTTGCCAAGCTGGCCGAGTCGGCCGGCGCGCAGACGGAGGTCGTCGCGGTCCCCGACGCGCGTCTGGGCTGTCGCCTGGTGTTCGTGATCGCGGACCCGGACGCTCACGAGCCCGCGCACTGGAAACGGCTGCTGCGCCCTGTGCTCGCCCGCTACGAGCAGCCCGATCACATCGTCGTGCTTCCCTCGCTGCCCCTCACGAACACGGGAAAGCCCGACCGGGCCGTTCTGGAGAAGATCGCCATGAGCTCGCTGTCCGCATCGCCCAGGACGACCACCGACGTCACCGCGTCCGACCCGACCACCGACCCGACCACCGGTGCGGCCGCCGGTGCGGCCGCCGGTGCGAGCGGCTACTGCATCCCCTTCGCCGACCGGGTCGACGCGCTGCGCGCAGTGCGCCGGTACGTGGCCGAAAACGAGGACGCGGTGATGGGAATCCTCACCGAGATCTCGCCCCACCACACCGCCGGCGCGGAGATCCGCTCGTTCCTCGCCACCCTGGACGGAGCTGAGGAGGAGATCCGTCGCGTCCGGCCCGGCTGCGTGCCTCGGGTCGCGGTCTTCATGCCCTCCAACATGCCGCTCCATTCCTACGCGCTCTACATGCTCATAGCATCCCTTTACAGCGAAAGAATCACCTTTCGGCCGTCCTCCGAGATCAAAAGCCAGGTGCAGCGCCTGCACGACCTGCTGGCACCGGTTCACGGCCTGCCCATCAGCCTTTCCGAGCTCAGTCAGCGCAAATTCGTGACAGGGCCGGTACGCGAGGCGGACCTTGTCGTCTTCACCGGCAATTACGTCAATGCCGAGACCATCCGCGAGGGGCTGGCGGAAGACCAACTCCTCCTCTTCTTCGGTAACGGCATCAACCCCTTCGTGATCGCACCCGACGCCGATCTCACCCGCGCCGTGCACGACCTCACGAGGATCCGGCTCTACAACTCGGGCCAGGACTGTTTCGGTCCCGACGTCGTGTTCACGCCGAAGGGCCGCACCGAGGACTTCGTCGACCTGCTGTCCGCCGAACTGGCTTCGCTGCGATTCGGACGGAACGGCGACCCCGCCGCCGACTACGGCCCGATCTTCTACGACTCGGCGCTGGTGAACTGCTCGGGCTACCTGGTGCACCACGCACGTCGCATCCGGCACGGCGGGCGCATCGACCTGCCGTCCCGCAAGATCGAGCCGACCGTGCTGCTCTGGGGCTTCGACGACAAGATCCCCCTCGAAGAGATGTTCGCCCCGGTGTTCAACGTCGTGGCCTATCCCAGCGCGAGGCTGTTGCGTGAGCGGCTGTCGAACCCCTACTTCAGCGAGCGTGCGCTGGGAGCGATGGTCTACGGGAACGATCCGCAGACGGTGGATGTCCTGGCCAGGCGTCACCAGACCTGTGTCGACCACACGCTGCTCGACGCCGAGGACGGCAACCGCCCGTTCGGCGGATTCGGGATGCGGGCGAACTACATCTCCTACGGCGGCGAGCGGCACGCCGAACCGCTGCTCATGTCGCAGGCCGTGGCACAGACCCTCCCGACGGCTGCCCCCGTCACGGTGAGCGGGGAGTGAACCAGGTGAGCAAGGTGAGCCAGGTGAGCCAGGTGAGCAAACGGTACGCCGACGCGTGGTCCGCGATCGTCGACCTGCTGGTGGCCAACGGGGTGGACACCTGCTTCGGGTTGCCCGGCGACGATCTGGAGCTGCTTCGCGCCCTCGACGCCGCCGGACTGGACCTCGTGCCGTGCCGTGACCAGCGCAACGCGATGTACATGGCGACCGGTTACGCACTGCAGTCGGGCCGGCTCGCCGTGTGCGCACTGGGCAAGGGGCCGGCTGTCACACACGCGGCCACGGGACTGCTCGAAGCGCGGGAGTCCGGTGCACCCGTGCTCGTGCTCGCCGCCGGCGTGCCGGAACGCCGCCGGGGCAGCGGCGGATTCCAGGAACTCGACCAGGTCGCCGTGACAGCGCCGCTCGTGCGGTGGGCACACCGGGTGGGGCATCCGGACCGGGTCGTCCCCGCGACGGTGACGGCGCTGACCCGGGCTCTGGGGCCGCCGCCCGGACCCGTGTACCTGGAGGTGCCCGATGACGTCCGCACGACGGAGGTCCTCGTCACCGGAGCATGGCCGACGCTGCCCGAACCACTGGTCCTCGAATCCGTTCCCGTGACGCCCGGGCCGGCCCTGGCGGCGATCCGCGAGAGCCGGCGTCCGGTGGTACTGGTGGGCGGCGGAATGCGGCACCGCAACGGCGGCGGCGTGGTCGAGCGCTTCGCCGAACGCCTCGGCGCGGCGCTCTTCACCACCGCGTCCGGCCGCGGTGCCGTCGACGAGCACCACCCGCTGTTCTGCGGCGTGGCGGGCCTCTACGCCGCGGCCCCCGCCCGCGAACTGTGGTCGTCCTGCGACCTGGTGGTGTCACTCGCCGGGCGACTCGAGGAGACGGTCGTCGAAGGCGGAACACCGTGGCCCCCGGTCGCGGTGGTGCAGGTCAACGTGGATCCGGGCGGCCTGTCGGCCGAGTTCGCGGGCCCGCGGGTGCTCGGGGACGCCCGGCACGCCGTGCTCGGCTGGTCGCGGGCGCTGGAGGAAGGCGGCGAGGCCGAACGCGCAGCCGCGACCGAGGTGTGGGCGAACAGGATCGCCGACGCCCGCAAGGCCATGTCGCTTGAGGTGGAGGAGGAACTGGCCCGCGCGGCGACACTGCCGGGGATCCGCATCGCCGAACTGCTCGCCGCTCTCGATGCCACCGCCGGCGAGCCCCACGTGCTGGTCCAGGAGAACGGGCTGCAGGACATGTGGTCCTACGGCTTCCCCTTCCACGTCGGTGGCGGGTCCATCGTGCCGTCGGAACAGACCCCCCTGGGCTTCGGAGCGGCCGCGGCCATCGGGGTCAAACGGGCCGCCCCGGACCACGAGGTCACCGCGTTCATCGGGGACGGAGCGTTCCTCGCGGCCCGCGCGGACATCGCCGTCACCGCTCCGGCCCACGGCGGCGTGCTGTACGTGGTGCTGTGCAACGGCGGCTACGGCTGGCTGGACGCCCAACGCGCCCGCCTCGGCCTCGACGCCGAACGCCACCCCTTCGCCCGCCCGGGCGCGCCGCCGCCCGTGGTGGACGGTCCGGACGTCCACTGTCGAGTGCTGCGCGACAAGGCCGCGCTGACCGCTGAGATCCTTGCCGCGCGGCGATTCTGCTCCCGGGGAGGCACGGCCGTGCTCATGGTGCCGGTCGCGCCCGACGACATCCTCCCCTGCATCCGCGACGCCGAGGTGGTTCCCCAGTGACGAACGCAGCCGAGGTGGTTCCCCAGTGACGAACGCAGGAGAGCGGGGCGACGCCGGGCGCAGCCGGCCCCGGCGCCAGGTGGTAGTCACCGGGTACGGGGCGGTGACGCCGCTCGGCCACAGTGTCGGCGAGACCTGGACGGCGATGCTCGCCGGCCGCAGCGGCATCGCCACCGTGGACGCGATCGACGTGACCGGTCTCGGAGTCCGGATCGGCGGCCAGGTGCGCGGCTTCACACCCGGCCGCTACATGCCGCCGACGGTCAGCCGCCGCGCCGACCCGTACGCGCAGTACGCCCTCGCCGCGGCGCTGGAGGCGTGCGAGCACGCCGGACTCGTCGTCGACGACCACCTGGCGCCGCGGGTCGCCGTGATCATCGGCAGTGGCTACGGCCCGGTCGGGTCGATCTACCGCGCCGCGAACATCCTGCGCGACAAAGGGCCGCGGGGCATCAGCCCGTTCACCCAGGTCACCACCGCCATGGACAGCGCCGCCTGCGAGATCAGCATGCGTCTCGGCACCCAGGGGCCCAGCCGGGCCCAGAGCACGGCGTGCGCCAGCGGCGCGGACGCGGTGGGCGCGGGGATGCGCATGATCGGCAACGGGGAGGCGGACGTCGTCCTGGTCGGCGGCGCCGACGCCTGCGTCACCACCGTCGACCTCGCGGGCAGCGGCAACGCCCGCGCGCTGTCCAGGCGCAACGACGACCCGACTGCGGCGTGCCGGCCGTTCGACGCGCACCGCGACGGGTTCGTGATGAGCGAGGGAGCCGCCGTGGTGGTGCTGGAGGCCGCCGAGGTGGCCGACCGGCGAGGGGCGACGGCTCTGGCCGAACTCGCGGGTTACGGAGCGAGTTCCGACGCTCATCACTGGACCGCCCCGCACCCGCAGGGGCGGGGCGCGTGCCTCGCCGTCGAGGCGGCGCTGCGCGACGCGGGGATCACGGGGGCGGACGTGGACTACGTCAACGCGCACGGCACCGGAACGGTGCTGAACGACGCCACCGAGACGGCCGTCCTGCGCAAGGTGCTGGGTGATCGTGTCACCCGGATCCCGGTCAGCTCCACCAAGTCGATGACGGGGCACATGATCGGTGCCGCCGGAGCGGTCGAGCTCGTGGCCTCGATCCAGGTCCTGCGCACGGGTGACGTCCCGCCGACCATCAACTGCGACGAGCCGATCGACCCGGACATCAACTTCGTGCCGCACCGGGCGCAGCACCACGAGCGGATGCGGATCGCTCTCAGCAACTCGTTCGGCTTCGGCGGCCACAATGCCGCTCTCGTGGTCCGAGCGGTGTGAGGGCCCGGCCGTGGACCGCCTCCCGGAGCCGACCCCGAGCGCCGCCGCCGTCACCCGCAGCGGGCCGCTGACCTGGGTCCAGCAGTGGCACTGGTTCGAACGCACCATTCCCGCAGCACGGCGGGTGAACCCGACGCCGCTCGCCGACCACTGCCACGTCCCGCCCCCGGCAACCCTCGCCGACGTCCACGTGGCACTCGCCTCCCTCACCGCCCGTCACGAGGCGCTGCGCACCACGGTCGACCCGCTCCGCCCGATCCAGCACGTCCACCACGCGGACTGGGCCCCGCTGCCGGTCGACCACCTCGACGTCCCCGCCGTCGATGCCGGCACCCTGGAGGCCGCCACCGCGGCGCTGGCCGCCCGCCCGATCGATCCCGAGCGGAATCCGCCCTGGCTCGCCAGGGTGCTGCTCGTGGCGGGAAGGCCGCGTGCGGTCCTGCTGGCCGCCCACCACGTGCTGATCGACGGCTGGGGGCTGGCGGTACTGATCAACCAGTTGCACGACCAACTGCACGATCAACTGCGCGGCGTCGGCGCGCCGGCGGAGGCGCCCGTGCACCCGCTCGACACGGTCGCCGCCCAGCCCCTGGAACGCGCCCGCGCGGCGGAGCGCGAGTGGCTCGCGCGTCGCGCGAGCAATCCGACCGGCGTGCTGGCCCCGTTCGGCGGGGCCGACGACGGCGCCGGGCGCCACCGCCTCCAGCACCGCTCGGTGGGTGCGTACGACGATCTCCACCGCGTCGCCCGGCGCCATCGGGTCAGCCCGGAGGTCGTCGTGCTCGCGGCGCTGGCCCACGACGTCGCCGGCCGCACCGGTGAACACCGGTTCCTCGCGTCCGTGGTCGTCTCCAACCGGGCCCGGGCCGCTCTGCGCAACAGCGTCGGCGTCCGGGCCCTGACGGTTCCGGTGCAGATCGACCTCCGCCCGGGCGCGGCGTTCGGCGAGGTGGTCGCCTCGGTGGCCGCCGCCTCCGCCGCCGCCTACCGGCACGGTCAGTGGCGCCCCGCGGAACTGGTCGCCGCCGAGGCGCGGATGCACCGTCGCCTCGGTGTCGTGACCGTACCGACCATCGAGTACAACTGCTACTCGTGGCCGCGCGACTACCTGGTCCCCGGGTACCCGGCCCCCGCGCACGACACTTTGCCGGACGCGTCCGCCACCTGGATCCGCAGCGCGCCCGACGAGCCCTGCGACACGCTCTACGTCGACCTCAGCCTCGACGCGGGGTTCGTCACCCTCGATGTCACTGTCGGGGACCACCTGCTCGACGCCGGGCAGGCCGTGGCGTTGCCCGTCCGTCTGTGCGCCTTCCTGCGCGCGCTCGCCGGCGGTGCCGAGTGCCCGGTTCCGGCGCGCCCGCTGACACCGGCCGCCTCCGGATGGTGGCGCGCCCCGCAGGGGTGGGTGTGCCCGGCCAAGGTCGAGGACGTGCTGCGCGGCCATCCCGGAGTGCTCGACGTGACGGTGGCGCCCAGCGGGGACGCCGCGGGGCAAGGCGAACCGCACCTCGTCGCACACGCTCGCACCGCCCCCGATGTCACCCCCGAGGACCTCCACCGCCACGTCCTGGACCACCTCGACGAAGTGCCCGGCATCGCGGCCCCGGGCCGCTACGTCCTGTCCCCGGCCGGCCCCGGATCCGGCCGGTCCTCCACCCCCACCACCGACACGGGAACGCTGCGGATCCCGTCTCGCCCGCCCACGACAGACGCCGAACGGGCGCTGGCCGCCGCCGTGGCCGCTGTCACACCCGGCGGCCTGCCGGGCAGCCCCTCCGACAGCCCTGACGCCGTGGACATGAACCGTTGCCTGGCCGACCACGGAGTCACCCTGGTCGCCGTCCCCCGTCTGCTGGCGCTGCTCCACCGGTTCGGCTTCACCGGTATCGCGTCGGACGAACTGGCCGGAACGGCCTCGCTCGGCCACCTTGCCACCGCCCTGGAGCCCTCACCGCCCCGCGCCCATCGTGGAGGAGAGACATCGCCTTGACATCCTCCCCGCCCTGAAGGACGGGGATTCCCCTCAGCCTCGCGGCTGAGCCGCTGCGCGTGAGCGCGGCGGTGGGACCACTTCCTGCTTCATCGACGACCGCCCGCCCGGAGTGCTCCGTTGAGGTCTTACACCGTCTCCACAGGCTGCAACCGCCAGTCCGGCGGCCAGAATGTTGATCGCCGCGTTGACGTCCCGGTCATGGGTCGTCCCGCAGTCACACGTCCACTCGCGGACATCGAGCGGCATCCTGCCCCGCAAGGTGCCGCACGCCGAGCACAGCTTGGACGAGGGGAACCAGCGGTCCACGACCACCAGATCCCGCCCGTACCAGTCGGCCTTGTACTCCAGCATGGACCGCATCTCACTCCAGCCCGCGTCACTGATGACGCGGGCGAGCGTCCGGTTCTTGAGCATGTTCCGGACGGCCAGATCCTCGATCACGATCGTTTGGTTCTCACGAACGAGTCGGGTGGTGAGCTTGTGCAGGAAGTCCCTGCGCCGGTCGGCGATCCGGGCATAAGCCTTGCCGACCTTCAACCGGGCCTTGGCCCGGTTCGCCCCGTCGCCCCTGGCCTTGCGGGCAAGGTCGCGCTGGGCCCTGGCGAGGCGTTCGCGGTCCTTGCGCTCGTGCCTCGGGTTGGTGATCCTCTCTCCGGTGGAGAGCGTCACCAGCGCGGTGATACCGGCGTCGATGCCCACGGCCCTGTTGACCGGCTCGGGCATGGCGGGCCGGTCGACGCACAGCAAGGAGACGAACCAGCGCCCCGCCGCGTCCAGCGACACGGTGACCGTGGTCGGCACCACCCCGTCCGGCAGAGGACGGGACCACACGATGTCAAGCGGCTGACGCATCTTCGCCAGCGTGAGCCGACCGTCCCGGTACCGGAACGCCGAGCTGGTGTACTCGGCGCACTTACGGGACTTCTTCCGCGACTTGAACGTCGGGTACCCGGCCCGCTTCTGCCAGAAGTTGGCGAACGCCCCCTGCAAGTGCCTGAGCGCCTGCTGCAACGGGACGCTGGACACCTCGCAGAGGTAGGCCAGCCCCTCGACCTTCTTCCACGCCGTCAGCATCGCAGAGGTGGCGTTGTAGCCGACCCGCTCCTGACGCAGCGTCCACGCCTCCGTGCGGGCCTGCAACGCCATGTTGTAGACCTTCCGCACGCACCCGAACGTGCGCGACAGCTCAGCCGCCTGCGAATCGGTGGGATAGAAACGGTACTTGAACGCCCGCTTCACATGGGTGGCCGCCACAGATCACACACTATCGCCACCGCGTGCGACCACATGACGGGTCATCACCTACCAGGACCGCACACCGCCTCGACGGCGCCCCGCCCACCCCTGGCCCTCCCCCAGCCCTCGACAGGCGGTACCCCCATGACGGGCGATCCATTTCCTCCCCCGGCCAACGCCAGGGGTATCCACGGAGGTATCCGATGACCGCGTCCCGCACCGCCGGCCCGTCCGCGGACCGCCTGGCCCCGTGGGCCTTCGCCGCCTTCGTCGAGGCGAACACCCACGACACGGCATACCGCCCGCCGGTGGTGGACGGTCCGGTCGGGCCGACCATCGTCCGCAACGGCCGCGAGCTGGTGAACTTCGCCAGCATCAGCTTCCTCGATCTGGAGCGCCACGTCCCGGTACGGCGTCATTTCGCGGAGGGGGCGCTCGCCCACGGCCTGAGCACCAGCGGGTCCAGGATGACCCAGGGGATCTGCCGCCCGCACCAGGTGCTGGAGGCGACGATCGCCCGTCACACCGGCAAGGAACGAGCCATCAGCTTCGCCACGGGGCTCCTGGCCAACATCGGGTTCGTCCACGCCATGAGCAGTTCCGCGCACTTCGACGCCGGGATCGAGGTGCGCAACCACGACACCGTGTTCGTCGTCGACCGCGACGTCCACTGGAGCATCTGGAAGGGCCTCCAGGGACTTGACTACGGCCGCAACGTCCACGCGTTCCGGCACAACGACGTCTCCGACCTGGCACGCGTCCTGGACCGGGCCCGCACCCGCAAGACCGTGGTGATCGCCGAGAGCATCTATTCGGCCGACGGCACCATGGGGCCGATCGTGGAGATCCTCGACGAGTGCGACCGGCACGGCGCCGTCAGCATGATCGACGATGCGAACGGCTTCATGGTCTACGGACCCGAGAACCGTCCCTACGCCCGGGAGGCGGCCGCGATCCGGGAGCGGGCCGACTTCGTCATGGTGTCGCTGTCGAAGGCCATCGGTCTGGAAGGCGGCGCGATCGCCGGGCCGGCGGCGGCCATCGACGCCTTCGAACTGCTCTCCGGCACCTCGATGTTCACGGCCGCCATCCAACCGCCGACCGCCTACGCCGCCGACCGCACGATCGACGTCCTCGCCGGCACTCCGGGGATCGTCGACGACTACCTGGCGCATGCCGCCCGCCTTCGCCAACAGATGCACGAGGCCGGCACGGCGACGACGCCGACCGAGTCGTACATGCTCTCGGTGCCGATCGGAAGCGACGCCGCCGCCCTGCAGATGCGGGAGTGGTTCGTCGAGGACGGCTACCTCGTCCCCGTCTTCTCCTACCCGGCCGTCTCACGCAACCAGGCGCTCCTGCGCCTGTTCCCGCACGCGGGCCACACCGAGGAGCAGCTGGACGGCTTCCTGCGCACCCTCCTCGCCTACCGGCGACGCCTCGGGCTCTGACGTCCCCGCCGAGGCCAGCCGCACCGGGGCTCGCCCCACCGAGGCCCGCCGCACCGGGGCTCCTCACCGACCGATGATCGACGCCGACCCCATCCCCATCCCCAGAGAGAGGAACCCGTGGTGGACTACATCGACATCCTCAACGCCATTGCCGAGATCGTCGAGGAGGTCCTCGGCATCGACTCCGCCGAGGTGAGCGCCGAGACGTCGTTCACCGACGACCTCGACGTCGACTCCCTGGCCATGATGGAGATCGCCGTGGCGGTCGAGGACAGGTTCGAGGTGAAGATCCCGGACGACCGGGTCACGGGGTTGAGGACCGTCGGCGACGCGGTGAACTACGTCGCCGAGCACCGGTGACCGCCGCCGGGACGGCTCTTCGATGGGGGCACCCACGTCGCATAGTGACACCCGGCGCCGGACCCGCCGGCGTTGCCGGTGGGCCGCCGCCACGCCATGGCTGATGCCCCGTACCCGAGCCCCGGAGAGCCACCGATGACAACGGAGCCGACTGCCCCGCCCCTTCCGCGCGAACCGCTCGGCGATTCGCACCTGCGCCGCCTGATCGTGGGTCAAGGGCTGGCGGCCGTGGTCGATGCTCTGTTCATCGTCTGGCTCACGCTCTTCGTGCTCGACCTGTCGGAACCCGGAATCGCCACGGGGTTGGTTCTGGTGGCCGTGGCGCTGCCGCGAGCGGTGCTCCTGCCTCCTGCGGGAGTACTGGTCGACCGCCTCGGTCCCGCCCGTGTCGTGGCCGGCGCCGCCTGGCTCCGGGCCGCCGTCCTGCTCGCCCTCGGCGCCCTGGTCACCTTCACCTCACCGTCGTTGACGACGGTCGCGCTGCTCGGCGGCCTGCTCGGCGCCGCCGACGCCGCGTACTTCCCGGCGGCCCTGGCGTTGCTACCCGCCGTCGTGCCGACCGACAAGCTCTCCCGGGTCAACGGGCTGGTGCAGGGCGCGGAGTCGGGGGGCGACCTGGTCGGCCCGGCGGTGGCCGCCGGATGCATCGCCGCAGTCGGCTTCGCCGCGACGCTCGGTGGGATCGTGGCGATGGCCGTGTTGGCCGCCGTCGTCCTCAGCACGCTGATCCGGGTGGTACGACGTGGCGAAGGTGCCGGGGTCGACGCCGGTCCGGCCGCCGTCGACGGCGAGCAGTTCAGCAGTGCGCGTGCCCTCGGCGTGGGCTTGGGATACGCCTGGCACGAACCACTGGTGCGAGGGATGCTGGCCGCCATCGCCCTGATCAACATCGCGGTCGTGGGCCCCGTGCTGGTGGGCGGCGCGGTGCTCGCCGATCAACGCCTCGGCGGCGCGGGATCCCTGGGCATCCTGCTCTCCGGTTTCGGTGCCGGCTCACTGGCCGGCTCGCTGATGGCCGGGTGGCGGCCGCCCGCCAGGCGCGGCCGGACCGTGGTCGGCGGTGTCGCGGCGATCGGCGCAGGCATGGCCGCACTCGCCGCCGTCACCCACGTCGTCGCCGCAACCGCCGTCGTCTCGCTGATCGGCCTCGGATCCGGGTTCCTCGGAGTGGTCGTCGTGGCCACTCTGCAGGAGCGGGTGCCCGAGCAACTGCTGGGCCGAGTGCTCAGTCTCGTCGTGCTGGCCACGGTGGCGTTCGACCCGTTCTCCTACGTGATCGCCGGCGCCCTGCTCCCCTACGGCACCACGGCCCTGTTCCTGGTCTGTGGCAGCGCCGTCCTGGCGTGCGCCGGCCTGGTCGCCACGAGCCCGGCGATCCGCTCCCTGCGTTGACCGTGTCGATCGCCGGTCACCGGGCCCGGCAGAGGCCCCCGTCGGCGAAGATCTGCGCGCGGTCTCGGCACGTGGGTCGAGGCGAGTCTCTTCGAGTGAAAAACCGAGGCAAGGCCGCCTGAGCGGCGCTTCGCCGACTATTGAACGGTCTTCCGACCATATGTTTAACTCCGGCGCTCACAGCGGCGGTGCTCGTGCCAGGAGTGCAATCCCACGTGCCACAGACCACGAAGCCAAGAGGACCAGTCATGCGCTCCAGCCGCCGCGCTCTCGCCGCTTCAATCGTGGCGGCCTCCGCCTCAGCCTTCGGCCTGGCCCTCTTCTTCACGGGCGGGACGGCCCAGAGTTCCGATACCACCCAGGTCCGCACGGTCAACGCCCTCGGCACCTCGCAGAGCGAAGCCGAATCATCCTGGTCACCCTCCACCGATCCGGACTCGGACGACTCGGTGCCCCGTTGCTTCAGCTACGGCGGCCCCTACTGCGGCTGGGTGAGAGCCTACTGGGGCGGCTGCGACAGGGACTGGGGCCTGAGCTACGGGTTCAAAGACCCCGACGTGCTCTGCCCCCACGACCCCCGCCCGAGCCCCTCGGCCTCGGCCAGTCCCTCGGCAACGTCGAGCGCCTCCGCCAAGCCCAGCCCCTCCGCCAAGCCCAGCCCCTCAGCCTCACCCAGCCCGTCCGCCACGCCCAGCGGCGCTCGGCCACAGCCGGCCCCTCAGCCGTACCCGAGCCGCTCGGACGAGTTCAGCCCCTCGGCCACGCCCAACCGCTCGGACGCGCTCAGCCCCTCGGCCACGCCCGCTTCCTCGGCCGCACCCAGCCCCTCGGCCACGCCCAACCGCTCGGACGAGCTCAGCCTCTCGGCCACACCCAGTCTCCCGGCCACGCCCGGTTCCCCGGCCGCGCCCAGCGCTCCGGGCGATCTCAGCCCCTCGGCGGAGCCCAGCCCCTTCGCCGGAAGCAGCAGCTCCTTCTGATGAGCCCCGTCAGGCCGTGGGAGAGAGTCGGCGATTCGCCGACCTGATGACGGACCTGGAACTGGACACCTCCTACGGCCACCACCTCCCCGTCGCACCCGCCGACGTGCTCGCCGGCCCGGTCGAGGTCGAGGTGCCCCGAGACCGTGAGGGCAGCTTCGAGCCGCAGATCGTCAAGAAACGCCGGCGAAGGCTGACCGGCGTCGACGAGATGGTGCTGGTCGCAGGTGGGCTGAGCGAGGCCGAGGCGAGGATGAAGGCCGACGTCCGGATTCCCGGGCAGGCCGCGATCAAGAAGCACCTCGACGCGATCGAAGGCGACTCCCGGACCGACGATCCGGCAGACGGGTTCCACGGTCCGCCGGCGCCGTGTCCGCGGTGGCATGAGGTATCCACCTACGCGTTCCAGTCCGCGTTCATCGATGCGGACACGGCGTTCGGGAACTGGTTCGACTCGCCGGCCGGGCCGTCGTGTCGGCCGGGCCGGCGGCTACTCGCGGTTCAAGAAGAAGGGCCGGGCCCGGGCAGAGAAGGTGGGCATGGGGAAGGTCCTTTCCACGTCAGCTGAAGAGGGCTTCGAGCAGTTCCAGGGAGAGCGGGACGTCCGCCAGCCGGTAGCCGGCCGGCGGCTCGCGGTGCATGAGGTGGCGCACCAGGTAGTCCCAACGGCGGCGGGCGACGTAGCCGCTGCGGCCGAGGAAACTGTGCTCGACGCCGGGGACTATCAGCAGGTCGAAGTCCTTGTTCGCGTCGATCAGCGCGTCGACCAGCCGCATGGTCAGATGCGGTGTCACGTTGTCGTCCATGTCGCCGTGGACGAGCAGTAGTTTGCCGACCAGGTTTTCGGCCAGCTCGGTGTTGGACAGCCGGGCCCCGGCGTCCGGGTCGAACGGTCCGTCGTAGGACTCGGCCCACAGCGCGTGGTAGTGGCGGTTGTCGTGGTTGCCGGCCTCGGCCACGCCGACCTTGTAGAAGTCGGGGAACGCCAGGAGGGCGCGGGCGGTGGTGAATCCCCCGCCGGAGACGCCGAAGATGCCGACCCGGTCCAGGTCCAGCCACGGACGCGCCTCCGCGAGTTGGCGCAGCGCCGCGACATGGTCTTCGAGCGCACCCGCGCTGCCCATGTTGCGGTGGGCGTGGTCGTGGAAGGCCTTGTCCCGGCCGGGCGTTCCGCGGCCGTCGACGGCCAGCACCGCGAAGCCCAGCGCCGCCACCGCCTCGGCGTCGTAGCCGTAGGCGCCCGGGTCGAAGGAGGCCGCCACCCGGTGGATCTGCGGGCCCGGGTAGGGGTGGTCGATCACCGGGTAGCGCTGCGCGGCGTCGAAGCCGTGGGGCTTGTAGAGGACGCCGTAGATCTCGGTGACGCCGTCGGCGGCCAGGGTCCTGACCCGCTCCGGCGGTGTCCAGCCGGCGGCCAGCAGCGGTGTGATGTCGGCCTGTTCCAGCTCGACCAGCACGGCTCCGCCCCGGTCACGCACGGTGATCGTCGGCGGGGTGTCGACGGTCGACGCGGAGTCGACGAACCAGCGGCCGTGTTCCGGCGCGGTGATCACGTGGTCCAGATCGTCGTCGGTGAGCTTGGCGATCCTGCCGCCGTCCAGGCCGACCCGGACCAGCGACCGTCGGTACGGGTCGGCCTGGACCAGTCCTGAGACGACGGCGTACGCGACCCGTTCCGCCTCGTCGACGTGCACGATCTGCTGCACCGCGAACGGCCCTCGGGTGAGCTGTTCGACCAGTTCCCCGTCCTCGTAGCGGTACAGGTGCCCCCAGCCGTCGCGCTGGGAGTACCACAGCGTCTCGCGGCCGCCGGCGAGCACGTGCACGATCGGCTTCTGGGTGATCTCCTGCGCGGCCTCCACCCGCGTGTCGCCGTGCTCCTCGACCAGGGTGCGCACCTCGCCGGTCGCCGGGTCGAGTGCGTGCAGCCGCAGCGTCCGGAGGTCACGGGGCTGATCCAGGTAGTAGACGGCCGTGCTGTCCTTGGCCCACCACGCCTTCTTCAGCGTGACAGGTGACATGTAGGGCAGCAGGAACGGGTCGGTCTTGGCGGGTGTCACAGTCCGGGACGCGACGTCGAAGACGATCCACTCGCCGCAGGTCATCGGCTCGCCGGGGACCGGGTAGTGGTAGCTGCGCAGGCGCGGCCGGCCGCCATCCGGCGGGACGGCTTCGACCAGGTGCATCAGGGCGACATCGCTCTGGTCGGTGCGGTGGGTGAGGATGCGCGCCGAGTCCGGCGACCACAGCAGCGCCGGCGGCATGTCCGCAAGACCGAGCTTGCCGAGCAGGTGCGTGGGGACCGCCGCGTCGGGGTGGGCCGCGTAGCTGCGATCCGCGGTGCCGTCGGCGGTGAGCGCGAATTCCTCGCCCGTCTCGGCCGAACGCACCCACAGGTCGTGGTCGCGGCGGAACGCCGCCCACTTCTTGTCCGGCGAGGCGACTTCCAGCGGTGAGGGTTCGGCGTGCTTCTCGTCCCGCGCGCACCGGTAGTCGGCCAGCCGGCAGGTCCAGCGCGCGCCGAACGCGTCGAACGCGACCGTCCCGTCCGCGAACTCGACCGCCCGGAACGGCAGTGCGTACGGCTGGACCGGCTGGCCGGCGGCGGACGCCAGCGCGGCGGCGAGCCGTTCGGGGTCGAACGCCGGCCCCCGGGTCCCGGCGGCGGGGTCGACCAGCACGAACTCGCCGCCCCGCTCGGTCTCGACCCGGTACCAGAACCTCTCGCCGCCGCCGATCCAGACGGGCTTCACCTTGGCCCGCAGGGCGAGCCGGGATCGGTTGTGCAGCAGCATCCGCTCAGCTCGGTCGTAGGCAACGGCGGGGAGTGCGTTCGTGGACATCCGGCCTCCTGGAATCAGTCTCGATCCAGGAACAGTACAGCGTACGGTACGCTAATGGAACTGCGGTCCCGAACGAATCAGGAACCCCAATGTCATCGCCCAGGCACAAGACAGCGCCCGCTCGCGCACCCCGCGGCACCCTCAGCCCCGAGGCCATCGTCCACGCGGCGATCGAACTGATCGACCGCGACGGACTGGACGCGGTGACCATCCGTCGGCTCGCCGACCACCTCGGCGTCCGCCCGATGTCGCTCTACACGCACTTCCGCGACAAGGACGCGATCCTCCTCGCCGTCACCGCGGAACTGCTGAGCCGATTCCAGTGGCCCGACCCCGACCTCGACGACGTCGCATGGCTCCGGCAGGTGATGCACGCCTACTTCGAGCTGTTCATCACGCACCCGGCCCTCCTGCAGATCAACGCCCCCTCCGACGGAGTCGGCGACGTCGAGGCCCGCATGTCCGAACAGATCTACGCCCGCCTGGCGCGACTGCAGGTCGACCACCGGACGGCGATCGGCCTGCTGGCCACGCTGATCCGCTTCGTCCTCGGCTGCGCCACGCTCTACCCCGTCCGCCGGGTCTGGGACGAGGACCCGCAGCACTGGGAACGGGTCCGCCAACAGTGGGCCCGCCTCCCGGCCGAGGTGTACCCGGCGATGCACGCCACCACCGTCGACTTCCCGACCTTCACCCAGCGGGACGTCTTCGAGTTCGGCCTCGACGCCATCCTCGCCTCGCTCCCACGATCGCCCTGACGCCCTGACGCCGGCGGCGCTCATGAGCTGCTCTTCCGTGATTGGGAGACACACCGGTCACCGGGCGCTGCCCCGTAATCCCGAAAACACCACACTCACAAGCTCGTTGACATCTCGCATGAGCTGTCAGCGACGCCGTCACGCTTCGCTACCACTGATGATGGGACAGGGCCTCTTCAGGGCCGGGCCGTTTCACCGTCGGTCTGGTTGGGGGGTCAGCTGGTGGGGGTGCCGACGATGTCGGTGAGGTCGACGGTGGCCCAGCTGCCGTTCGGCTGGAGGGCGGTGAGGTTGATGTGGCCGCCGTTGAGGGAGCTGCGGGAGTAGATGGCGAGGGTGCCGCCGGAGTCGGTGGTGGCGCTGACGGCTCCGTCCGTCACCGAGGTGCCGACCTTGGTGGTGAGGTCGGTGGTCGCCCACTTGTCGGCGGTGTCCTTGTAGGTGATCTGCAAGTGGCCGTTGGCCGCATTGGCACTGACCACGCCGGTGACACCGTTCTTCATGGTGAAAGCACTGGGCGCGCCACCGGCCGAGACCGGGGTGCCGACGACGTTCGTCAGGTCGACCGTCGCCCACTGGCCGTTCGCATACCTGGCGGTCCCCTGAAGATGACCGTCCGTGCTGCGGGAGTAGATCATGAGGGTGCCATCGGAGTCGGTGGTGGCACTGACGGCGCCGTCGGTGGCGGGTGTGCCGGCCTGGTTGGCGAGGTCGGTGGTCGCCCACTGGCCGGCGGTGTCCTTGTAGGTGATCTGCAAGTGGCCGTTGGCGGCATTCGCGCTGGCCACGCCGACGGTCCCGTTCTTCTGGGTGAAGGTCGCGGGCGCCCCACCCGCCGATACCGGGGTGCCGACGACGTTCGTCAGGTCGACGGTCGCCCAACTCCCGTTCGGCTGAAGAGCGGTGAGACTCAGATGCCCGCCGTCCGTCGAACCACGCGAGTAGATGGCAAGCGTGCCATCGGGGTCCGTCGTGGCACGGACCGCACCTCCGGTGACCGGCGTACCGACCTGGTTGGTGAGGTCGCTGGTCGCCCACTTGTCGGCGGCATCGCGATACGTGATCTGCAGGTGCCCGTTGGCGGCGTTGGCACTGGCCACACCGGTAACGCCGTTCTTCATGGCGAAGGCACTGGGTGCGCCGCCGGCGGAGTTCGGGGTGCCGACGACGTTGGTGAGGTCGACGGTGGCCCACTTGTCGGTCGGATACCTGGCAGTCCCCTGAAGATGACCGTCAACGCTACGGGTGAAGGTGTAGGCCGTACCATCAGCGCCACTCACCGAACCACCGTCACCCAACGCCGGAACCCACGCCGAACCCGGCGCCGGGTCGTTGACGACGTTCTTGTAGCGCAGCGCCTTGTAGTCGCCGTTCGGGTGCGAGTCGAGGGACGCGGCGTTGATCGAGACGCCGGTCCGGTGCTTCACCGGTGTGCTGCCGAAGGAGTAGTACGAGAAGGTGGTGTGGGCGGCGTCGTCCCACTTCTCGAAGAGGATGACGTGGTCGTAGTACGAGTTCAGGATGTCGCCCGGCATCAGGTCGCTGCGGCTGATCTGGTAGGTGAAGCTGTCCGCGAGGCCCTGCGTGTTGGCGCTGGTGCCGAGGTGCCAGGCCATCGAGACGTAGCCCGAGCAGTCCGTGCGGTAGCCGCGGCCGGAGGAGTCCGGGTACGAGCCGCCCTGGTCGTAGCCGATGTTCTTGCCGTACCAGAACTGGGCGCGGGCGAGGATCTCCGAGCGGGTGATCTGGCCGCCGACCGAGGAGGTCGTCGCCGCGTACGAACTCCCGGCGGTGACGGCCGTGACGACCACGGCACCGGAGGCGGCGATGGCGGCGGCGAGCGTGACGCGCAGCAGCTTGGACGTCTTCGAAGGCATGACGGTGCTCCAGCGGGGAGAGAGGGGTGGGATCGGCCGCGCGTGGTGCTCGGCACACACCGGGCCGTGACGGCTGCCCTCCAGGAGCAGCGGTCGGTGACACCTGGTCCGGTGCGCTGCCCCGGGCAGGTGCTCCCTGGCGGCGGTCACCAGTCTCACCACAGGTCAGGAGCCTCGAAAGGGCCTTCGGCTGGCCTGAATCGGCCCAGGCCCGTTCCGGCCAGCCCGGAGGTTCCGGCGCTCTCCCTCGCCGGACTCGACCCCGCCGGCGGCCCCACCTCGACAGCGCCGGCGGCGCCGCTGGCGCCAACGCCCAGAACGCCTCCGGAGCCCGCGGGGCGACGGCTACGTCCTGATCACCTGGTGACCAGTTCTGCACCAACGGCTCTGTCCCGTCATCGCTGGTGGCGATGCGGGACAGGTACCGCTGGCAGGTCATGCGCCCCTGCCCCGGCCTTGCCCCTGCGGCTGCGGGGGGTTGCCGAGGTTGCCGGGGAAGGACGTCGGGACCGTGGCTCAGCCGAGCGTCAACGACTTGGAGTGGGTCCGCCAGGCCTCGTCCACCGAGACGGTCTCACCCTTGTAGCTGGGGCTCTCGTAGCCGGTGGCCTGGAATCCGGTGAACAGGTTGAACCAGCAGTTGGCGTACGGGCGCACCGAGTAGACGTGGTCCTGGAGCGGGGCGGGGATGTCGAAGGAGTAGTCGGCGGCGTTCCCGTTGTAGCACGCGTGCGGGCCGGTGAAGGTCACCGATTGGCCCCCGAAGAAGAAGTCCTGGTAGATCGTCCCCAGGACCACCAGGTCGGAGAGGCCGGCCGGGCTGTTCAGCTCCTTGGCGAACGCGCTGTCGCGGGCGGCCTCGGCGGCGGTCGGCGGAGCGTCGGCGACCCGCCCGCCGGTGGCATGGCTGATGGCCTCCCGGTAGGTGCCGAAGCACTGCGCCTGGCCGCCCTGCGCGTTCACCACGCAGTGTCGGGTCGAGTCTCCGGCCGTCGTGGGTCGAGCGACGGCCGTGGCCGCGCCGGACAGGGACAGTGCGATCGCCGTCGCCGCGAGGACGGCTCCGATGCGCTTGAGGGAGCGTGCCATGGTTGATCAACTCCTGGGTCGAAGACCGGCGCCTTTCGGCCGGTGCACGGCAACCCTCTCAATCGGCTGCACGATTCTGGCATGATCTGATCACTGCTTTATCGTGACGCGCGCTGCCGCGTACCGGCACGTGACAGCTCAGGTGACACACCCGGGCGCGGGGTGACGCTTCGTCAACACCGGCGCCTCCCAAGGGGGGTGCCTCGGTATCGCCGGTGGGGGGACATGGAGTTCAGGATCCTGGGGTCCCTGGAGGTGTGCGCCGGGGCCGCTCCCGTACGGTTGGGCGGGCGCCGTCAGCGGAGTCTGCTGGCGATGCTCGTGGCGCACTCGAACCGGACCGTCCCGGTCGCCCGACTGGTCGACACGGTCTGGGACCAGGACCCTCCGGCCACGGCGGACCGCCAGATCCGCAACATGGTCGGCCTGCTGCGCCGCATGCTCGGCACGGGGGCGGCCTCCCCCATCGTGACCGACGGCGCGGGCTACCGGCTGGTGGCGGACGACGCCCGGGTGGACCACCGCCTGTTCGCCTCCCGGGTCGCGGCGGCAGCGGACCTGGACGCGGCGCAGGCCGTCCCCCGGTTGCGCGAAGCCCTGGAGCTGTGGCGCGGCCCCGCGCTGGACGGGTTGCCCGGCCTGGTCTTCGCCGCTCTCGCGGCCGGCCTGGAGGAGCAGCGGATGGCCGTGCTGGAGCGGCTCTACGAACTGGAGCTGGAGGCGGGGCGGCACCGCGAGGTCGCCGCGGAACTGACCGGCCTGGTCGCCGATTTCCCGCTCCGTGACCGCCTGGTGCGGCAGCTGCTGACTGCCCTGCACCGCTCGGGCCGACACGGCGACGGGCTGGAGGCCTACCGGCGCCATGCCTCCCGACTCTCCGAGGACCTCGGGCTGGACCCGACACCTGAGGCCCAGGCCCTCCAACGGGCCCTCCTCCTCCCCTGTCCGGCACCGACACCCTCACCGGCACCGACCACCCATCCGGCACCGACCGCCCGTCCGGACCGGACCGCCCCGACCACCGGCGTCGCCCCTGCGGCGCCCCCGGCAGACCCGAGACCCGAGCAACTCCCTTCCGGCCTCTCCGTTTTCGTCGGCCGCGCCCCCGAACTGCTCGTACTGGACCGGGTGCTGGCCACCGGGGAGCCCGGCGCCCGCCCAACGGCGGCACCGTGCGCCGTGATCACGGGTGCCGCCGGGGTCGGGAAGTCCGTGCTGGCGCTGCACTGGGCCCACCTCACGCGGGAGCGGTTCCCCGACGGACGGCTGTTCGCGGACCTGCGGGGCTGGTCCGCCGCCGGCCCCCGCTCCCCGCACGGGGTGCTGGCGGCGTTCCTGCGCGCGCTGGGCGTGACGGCCGAGTCCATACCGGCCCAGCTGGACGAGGCGTCCGCGCTCTACCGGTCGCTGCTGGCCGGGCGGCGGATGCTCGTCGTCCTCGACGACGCCGCCGGCCCGGAACACGTCAGGCCACTGCTACCGGGCGGCAGCGGCTGCGCCGTCGTGATCACCAGCCGGGACCGTCTCACCGGACTCGTCGCCCGCGAGGGCGCCCACCGGGTCGCGCTCGACGGCTTCACCCCCGCCGAGGGGCAGGCGCTGCTCGCCCGCATCCTGGGCGCCGACACCGCCGGCACCGCCGAGGCGCAGCGGCAGGCCGGCGCCCGGCTGCTCGACGCCTGCGGGCACCTCCCGCTGGCGCTCGGCATCGCCGCGGCCCAGCTACGCGATCGGCCGCAGCGTGATCTCGTCGCCTTCGCCGACGAGCTGGCCTCCTCCACCGACCGCCTGGGCGCCCTGGAGGCCGACGGTGACGACCGATCCTCCCTGCGATCGGCCTTCGGCGTCTCCTACCAGGCGCTCGACCCCACCGCCCGACGCCTGTTCCGTCGGCTCGGCCTGTTCCCGGGGGTGGACATCAGCGCCCCCGTCGCCGCGGCCCTGTCCGCGTACGCCGTCGACGCGTGCGAACGGCTCCTCGGCCGCCTGACCACCGCCCACCTGCTCGCCGAGCCCTCACGGGGCCGCTACCGATTCCACGACCTGCTGAAGCTCTTCGCGGCCGAGCTGGGCGCCCGCGAGGAGAGCCCGGAGGAACAGCGGGAACTACACGAGCGCTGGCACGCGTGGTGCCTGCACCACGCGCACGCCGCTGCCCGGGTGCTGACCCCCGGGCGGCGGCGGGTCCCCCTCGGCCCGCCGCCCGGCGGCCTGCGGGTGGCCGACCTCACCGGCCCCGAACAGGCCACCCGGTGGTGCGACGACCAGCGGGCGAACCTGCTCGCCACCGTCCGCCACGCTCACGAACGCGGGGACGACGAAACGGCCTGGAAACTGCCCGCGCTGCTGTGGAGCTACCTCCACCGCGCTTCGCCGCAGACCGAAGGGGTGGCCCTGGGCCGGACGGCCGTGGCCGCCGCCCGCCGCCTGGGCGACCTGAGCGCCCAGGCGCACGGCCTCAACGACCTGGGCCACGTCTGGGGCGCCCTGGGCGAACTCACCCTGTCCCGGCGGACATTCCAGCGGGCCAGGGTCCTCGCCCACAACGCCGGCGACCGGTGCGCCGAAGGCCGGGCCCTGGCCAACCTCGGCGCTTACCACTACTTCACGGGCCGCTACGCCGACGCCGGGGAGTACTACGAGCAGGCCCTCGACCTGCTGACGGCCGACGGCCCGGAGACCGATGACTGGACGGCCGACCTCTGCCGTACCAGCCTGGCCCCGACCTACCTGCTCCTGGGCCGCTACCAGGAAGCATCGGACCACGCGAGCCGCGTGCTCGCCCGGCCCAGGGCCCAGCGGAACGGGCCGATGGACTGCTCTCTGCTCAACACCCTGGCGGCGGCGCAGCACGCCCTCGGGCGGCCGGAGGAGGCGGTCGGGCATTACGAACGGTCCCTCGCCGTGAGCAGCCGCCTGACAGGCTATCCCGCCCAGCGGGCCCACGCCTTGGCGGGACTGGCCGCCGCCCACCGGGCACTGGGGCGCGAACAGCGCTCCCGTCAGGCCTGGGACGCCGCGCACGAGATCTACGCGGAGCTGCCGGCGCACCAGCTGACCTCGAACCTGCCGATCCTGGCCGCACTGGGTTTCACTCCGCCCGCCACGACCGACCGGCGGCGCTAGCCTCGGCCGACTGTCACGTGTCGGAACGACGTCGGAGCCGTGCCGTGGCCAGCACTCCCAGAACCACCAGCAAACCGCCGACCGCGATCCCGACGTGCTTCGCGCTCAGCAGGCGGTTACTCCTGCCTTCGGCCGCGGCGGAGCGCGGAGGAGGGGGGATGGTGGCCCCGGAGCTGGGGGTTTCCGACGCAGACTGGCCGTCTTGAGGACGGTCCGTCGCCTGGGGTGACGGGGAGCCGGACGGGTCGCTCCCGTCGGCGGCTCCACCCCCGTACAGAAGAGCGCCGTCACCGCGGTCGCCGTCACCACGCTCACCGCCGTCGTGCTTGTCGATGCAGTGGGTGGCCGGGAAGGAGAAGACTCGTTCGTGGCGGTCGAACGCCTTCACCACGAAGAGCGGGTGCTCCCTGAAGAAGTCACGAATCTGCCACTCGTACTGGTTGCTGGTCTGGGTGGGATAGTTCACGTCCAAATACGTTGAAGGAGCGAAGTTGTCCCATGGTGCTGCCGGCGACGAGGACGGGGATGACGTGGACCCCTGGAGAACGAGAGCCTCCGGCCCGTGCCGGCCGTTCTTCAGGATGATTCGGAAGCTCTGGTCGATGAGGATGACACGGCGGGCACTGTGGCAGTCACGCGGGGGATTGTGGTCGTGGTGTCCTCCCTCCCCCACGCCGTCCCCGTCCTGAATCCACAGGGAGCCGAACGCATGCCGTGCGGACGCCTGCGCGGCGACGTCCGCCGACGGGGACGCGAGGGCGATGACCGCGCCCGCCAGCGAGGCTGCGACCCGGGGACGGCGATTCATCCAACGACCTCCATGGGTGGCGAACACGCTGGACCGCCCGCTGGGCGACGCGTCCGAATCTCAGGAGAAGTTAAGAGGAGTCGACTCGTCACATCGTGAGCCTCCCTGGGGAGCCCTCCTTTTGTCACTCAGCCGCAGCAGTCGGTTGACGACCTGGTCAAGCGCTGGGCCGGGCGGGGCTCACGGAGTGCGGGCGGGGTGGGGTGGCAGGGGGAGGCGGAGGAGGAAGCGGGCGCCGGTGGGGGAATCGGCGAGGGTGAGGGTGCCGTGGTGGCGGGTTGCCAGGTCGCGGGCGATGGCGAGGCCGAGTCCGGCGCCGCCGGTGTCGCGGGTGCGGGCCTCGTCGAGGCGGGTGAAGGGGGCGAAGACGCGTTCACGGTCGGGGGCGGGGATGCCGGGGCCGTCGTCCAGGACTTCGAGGACGGCCCAGTGGCCGTCGGGGCCGGGGTCCTCGGTGAGGGTGACGGTGACGCGGTCGGCGGCGTGGCGCAGCGCGTTCTCCAGCAGGTTGCGGAGCAGGCGGTGGAGTTGGGCGGCGTTTCCGGGGACTTCCAGCGGGCGGTCGGCGTGGACGGTGATCCGGCTGGTGCCGTGCGGGAGTTCGGCGGCGACGTCGCGGGCGAGGTCGGTGAGTTCGACCCGGGTGTGGTGGGCCGGTGCGGCGACGGGCGGGCGGGCGAGCAGGAGCAGGTCGTCGGCGAGGTGCTGGAGGCGGACGGTGTCGGCGCGGGCGGCGCGGACGACGGTGGGCCAGTCGGTGCGGTCGGGGTGGGTGAGGGCGACCTCCAGGGAGGTGCGCAGTCCGGCGAGGGGACTGCGCAGTTCGTGGGAGGCGTCGGCGACGAAGCGGCGCTGGGCGGTGACGGCGTGGTCGAGCTTCTGGAGGGTCTGGTTGGTGGTGGTGGCGAGGTGGGCGATCTCGTCGGCGGTGGGCGGGACGGGGACGCGCCGGTCGAGGTGCTGGGCGGTGATGGAGGCCATCTGGGCGCGGATCGCCTCGACCCGGCGCATCGCCCGGGCGGTGACCGCCCAGGCGATGGCGGCCACCAGCAGGACGGCGAAGGGCCCGGCGACCAGCAGCAGCCGTTGGACGGACTCCTGGACGCGTTCGGCGTCCCAGGGCGGTACGACCAGGTAGGCGGTGACGGTGCGCTCGCCCCGGTCGGGTTCGCCGAAGCCGGACTGGATGGAGTAGCCGCTGATGCCGCCGGCGCTCTGCCCGTACAGGGGGAGGGTGTGGTGGGCCAGGCGGCTGGCGGTGGCGGTGGCCGGGGCGTCGAGTGTGAGGGTGCGGGAGACCTGCTCGTCTGCGGGCAGCGGCGTGAGCTGGGCGGCGACCTGGGCGCGGAAGGGTTCGAGGTCGGGGCTGACCTCCAGGAGCCGGCCGGAGTCCAGGACGAGGGCGTAGGTGCGGTCGCCGCCGAGCAGTCCGCTCGCCGGGACGTGGCCGGTGCGCATGTCTGCGACCGCCACGTCGAGGCGGGCCTGCGCGGCAGCCTTCGCGTCGTCCAACTGGGAGTCGTAGAGGCTGTGGCTGAGCCAGAACGCGCCCGCGGTGAAGGCGGCGGCCGCGGCCAGGCCGGCCGCCGCCGCGGAACGGGCCCGCAGCGAGCGCAGTGAGCGCAGCAGCCGGGGCAGCCGCGGCGGCCTAGCCACGGGAGTCCAGCCGGTAGCCGGTACCGCGCACGGTGAGGATGGAGTTCCGGCCGAACGGGACGTCGATCTTGCGGCGCAGGGCGCTGACGTACACCTCCACGATGTTCGGGTCGCCCTCGTAGCCGCTCTCCCAGACCTGGTCGAGGATGGTGGTCTTGGCGACGACCTCGCCGGGGCGTTCGGCCAGGCACTCCAGGACGGCGTACTCGCGGGGTGTGAGGGCGACCGGGGTGTCGGCACGACGGCAGGAGCGGTCGGCGGGGTCGAGGACCAGGTCGCCGACGGTCAGCGCGGGCGGGCGTTCGGCGCCGCCGCGGCGGACCAGGGCGCGCAGCCGGGCCACCAGGACCGGGTAGGAGAAGGGCTTGGCGAGGTAGTCGTCGGCGCCGGTGTCCAGGGCCTCGATCTCGTCGTACTCGCCGTCCTTGGCGGTGAGCATCAGGATCGGGGTGGTGACGCCTTCCTGGCGCAGTTGGGCGCAGACCCGGTAGCCGTTGAGGCCGGGGAGCATGACGTCCAGCAGGATCGCCCGGTAGTCGCCGGTGCGCGCGTACCAGAGGCCGGAGCGGCCGTCGTGGACGACGTCCACGGTGTAGCCCTCCGCTTCGAGCCCGTCCCGGAGGGCGTCGGCCATCCGGGTCTCGTCCTCCACCACCAGTACGCGCATGCGTCTCAGCATGTCACGGGGGGTGTCGCGGTTCCTGAAGGTGCTTTCAGGCTCTTTCAGCGGATCTTCAGAGGGCGGGTCGGACGCTTCGGGGGTCGCCCCACGTCCGCCCTACCGCGAGGTGAGCCCCCGTGACTCTGACCCTGACCCGCGCACCCCGCGCCACGGTCGAACCCCAGCTCCAGGCCCAGTCCCAGCTCCAGTCCCAGCCCCAGGCCCGGCCGGGCCGGACCGCCCTGCTGCCCTGGGCGCTCGCCGCCGCGCTGTTCGCCGCCTACGGCGCGCTGTCCGTCTCCCGCCATCTGCACCTGCGGACGTCCGGCTTCGACCTGGGGATCTTCGCGCAGGCCGTCCGCGGCTACGCCGAGGGCCGCGCGCCGGTCTCCGAGCTGAAGGGGCCGGGGTTCCACCTGCTCGGGGACCACTTCCACCCGATCCTGGCCACCCTCGCACCGCTCTACCGGGCGTTCCCCTCCCCGCTGACCCTGCTCGTCGCCCAGGCGGCGCTGCTCGCCGTGTCCGCCGTCCCGGTGACCAGGGTGGCGGCGCGGGCGGCCGGTCCGTGGGCGGGCGCTGGCATCGGCGTCGGGTACGGGCTGTCGGTCGGCCTGCAGCAGGCCGTCGGCTTCGACTTCCACGAAATCGCCTTCGCCGTACCGCTGTTGGCCTTCACCCTGGAGCGGCTGACGCTGCGGAGGTGGCGCGCGGCCGCGTGGTGCGCGCTGCCGTTGCTGCTCGTGAAGGAGGACCAGGCGGCGACGGTCGTGGCCGTCGGCTGCTACCTGTTCTGGCACGGCCGCCGCCGACTCGGCGTGGGCGTCGTCGCGCTCGCCGCCGCCACCGTGGCGCTGGTGGTGCTGGTCGTCATCCCGGCCCTCAACCCCGACGGCGTCTACACCTACCTGTCCAACGTGGACGGTCCGGCCGGCGACCCCGTGACCAGGCTGCTCCTGCCCGCCCAGAAGTGGGGGACCGTCGCCGTGCTGCTGGCCCCCACCGCGTTCCTGGCGCTGCGTTCGCCGCTGATCCTGCTCGCGCTCCCCACCCTGGCCTGGCGGTTCTGGTCCACCAACCCCGCCTACTGGGGGACGGGCTTCCACTACGGCGCCGTCCTGATGCCGATCATCTTCGTCGCCTTCGCCGACGCCCTGGCCCGGCTCCGCGCGCGGCACGGCCTGCGGCGGTGGACGGCCTGCGGCCTCGTGGCCGTCGGGCTCGCGGTGACGGTTGCCGCCCTGCCCTTCCGCCCCCTCGCCGAGCTGGCCCGGCCCGCCACCTGGCAGCGCGACGCGACGGCCGACGCCGTGCGCGGGGTGCTGCGGGTGATCCCGGACGGTGCGCAGGTGGCTGCCGCCAACGGCATCGCGCCCCAACTCACCGACCGCACCCGGGTTTTCCTCTTCCCGCACTACCCCGGAGGACCCGGCGCGAAGCCCGACTGGGTCGCGGCCCCCGACCACCCGCGGGACGGCCTCTTCCCCGCCGGCCAGGAGGCCGAAGCCCTTCGCGCCCTCCCCGCCGCCGGCTACCGTCCCGTCGCGAGCGCCGGCGGCGTCACCGTCTACCACCTCGGCGCGCGGGAATGACGGCCTCCTGCGGAAGCGTCGGCCACCGGGGTGCGGGCGAAGGACACGTGCGCTGCGGCAGGCACCAGGTAGCCGGCCCCGGCCACCCGGGCCGACTCCAGGCCGCCAGTGACGTAGTCGTTGTGCACGTGGGTCTCGGCACCGACCTGGCCGCTCAGGTCGCCGGTGCGGCGCGGTCTCCCGCCCCGGCGTCAGACGGCGAGGTGCCTGGTGCCGGGGTCGGTGGCGGCCTCGGGGGTTGCGCCGTGCTGCTCCTCGTCGGGGCGGGCCTCCCTGGGCAGGAGGAAGGTGATGGCGAGGAATGCCACCAGCAGGCACGCCTGGACGATCAGCGCGTGGTGGAAGCCGGTGGTGAAGTCGCCGGTCCTGACCTGGTCGAAGAAGACCGAGCCGAAGACGGCGACGCCGATGGAGCCGCCGACCGCCTGGACCGCGGTCAGGACTCCGGATGCGGAGCCGATCTCGTGGTCGTCGACGGCGGCGAGGATGAAGCTGAACAGGGCGGCGATCACCATGCCGGCGCCGATGCCCGCCACGACGGTGCCGGGAACGACGTCCCAGATGGAGAAGGTGGCGGTGTCGAGGCCGTCGAGTTCGAACCACAGCGCGGCCGCACCGGCGAGCTGGACCAGCGGTCCGATCTGGAGCACGCCACGGCCGATCCTGTTCACGAGGAAGGCGCCGCTGACGGCGCCGCCGATCGCGGTGCCCACCGCGAGGGGCAGGTTGCCCAGTCCCGCCTCACCTGCGGTGAAGTGCCTGCCGATCTGGAGGTAGAGGGTCAGGACGAGCTGGGTGCCGATCATCCCGCCGAAGAACAGGGCGATGCCGCCGAGCCCGACGGTGAAGGCGGGCTTGCGGAGCAGGGCGGGGGTCACCAGCGGTTCGCGGCCCGCGGCGGCCGTTCGGCGCTGCTGAAGGGCGAACAGGGCGAAGCCGATCACGGAGGCGGCCATGCTCAGCCAGGTCCACAGCGGCCAGCCGTCCTCCTGTCCCTGGTTCAGCGGCAGCACGAGCAGGGCACACGAGGCCACGATCAGGGCCGCGCCGGTGATGTCGACCCGTACCGTGCGGCTGCCCGCCCTGTCGGGGACGAACTTCGCGGCGACGATCAGGGCCGCGAGTCCGATGGGCAGGTTGATCAGGAACACCGATCGCCAGCCGAGGCGGAAGAAGTCGCCCTCGACGAGGAAGCCGCCCAGGACCGGGCCGATGATGCCGCCCAGACCGAGGACGGGCCCGAAGATCGCGAAGACCTTGGTGAGCTCGGGGCCGGAGAAGTTCTCCCGCAGCAGGCCCAGGCCCTGGGGCAGCAGCAGCGCCCCGGCGGTGCCCTGCAGCAGGCGGAAGGCGATCAACGACTCGATGTTCGGCGCGAGCGCGCACAGCAGCGAGCTCGCGGTGAAGGCGGCCAGGCCGATCAGGAACATCCGGCGCCGGCCGTACCGGTCGCCGAGGCGGCCGCCGAGGACCAGGCCGGCGCCCAGGGTGAGGGCGTAGCCGCCGATGACCCATTGCAGTCCGACGGGGCCGGAGCCGAGGGATTCCTCCAGGTCCGGGCCGGCGACGTTGACGATCGAAGCGTCCAGGAGGTCCATGATCTCGGCCGTGATCATGACCGCCAGGATCAGCCACCGCCATCGGTAGGGCTCGGTGGTGGTGCCGAGGGTGGGGGCAGGGGCGGACACGAGCAGATACCTCCATGGTGAAGTAATTTCACAGTGAAGGTAAAATGGTGGAGATAGGTTGTCAACCTGGAATGCCGATGTGACCGCGCGGCGGACGACAAGGGTGGAGGGTCCCGTGGAAGAGGCCAAGCGCGACAAGGCCGCGGAACAACGCGACAAGGTCGCGGAACAGCGCGAGCGGCTGACTGAAGCGCTGAGGATCTACGGCACCCACTACACGGAGCTCGGCCGCCGCTTCGCCGCCTGGCTCGGCCTGCACTCCACCGACGCCACCGCGCTGCTCCAGATCACCGCCGCCGAGGAGCGCGGAACCCCCCTGTCACCGGCACGGCTCAGCGAACGGATCTCCCTGTCCACGGGAGCGACCACCGCACTCCTGAACCGCCTCGAAGCCGCGGGACACATCACCCGCGCCCGTGAACACACCGACCGGCGCATCGTCACCCTGCGCGGCGGCGGGCACATCCGGGAACGGGCGGAGGAGTTCTTCGACCCGGTCGCCCACCGCCTCGACGCCGCGATGTCGAACTACCCGCCCCGGCTCCTGGAGCAGTTCGAAGCATTCATGGCCGACCTGAACACCGCCTTGGACACCCACCTCGGGGAACAGGACTCGAAGGCGCCGCACTCCCCCGGCACGTCCGCCCCCGGCACGTCCGCCCCCGGTCGGGAATGATCCGGACGCTCAGCAGCAGGTGAGCGGTGCCGCGACGGCCCGGGCCGTCGGAGCCTCGGCGTCGGCGATCCGGCCGCGCAGCATCGCGTCCATGACTGCCATGTACCGCTGCGTCCGGGGGCCGCCGAGGAGGAAGGGGTTCGCGGCGCCGGGCGGCTGGTGGCGCAGTTGTTCGGCGCGTTCGAGGCCGTGGTCGTTCGGGTGGTTGGAGAGCTCGACCTCCACGTTCGCCCGGCGCATGACGGCCCGGAAGGCCTGGACGGACGCGAGGAAGGTGCGCAGTTCCTCCACCGTCGAGGGCGGGTTGAGGCCGCCCCACAGCATCGCGCTGTGGTGCCGGCGGCCGGCCCGGACGGGGATGATCGGGGAGACGGTGCCGGGGGTGTGGCCCGGGGTGTGGTGCAGCTCGATCGTCGTGCCGCCGAGCGTCAGCTGCTCGCCGTCCGCGATGTCGAGGTCCCGGGCGGGGGCGTCGGCCGGGCGGGTGCGGGCGAGGAGGTCCCAGTCGGCCGGGGACATGTGCACGCGGGCACCGTAGCGGTCGGCGAAGGTTTGCGCGCCGCCGAAGTGGTCCGAGTGGCCGTGGGTGAGGACGACGTGCTTGATCGCCGCCGGATCGGCTCCGACCGCGCGCAGCCCGGGGACGATGATGCCGTCGGCGTCGGCCGGGGAGGTGAGTGCGTCGATCAGCACGATGCCGTCGTCCGTCAGCACCGCCATCGCGGAGACCCAACCCGCGCTCAGGAGCACGAGGTTGTCGAACAGCTTGACGGGCGCAGGCGCGGGCAGTTGGGGAAGGTCGGAGCCGGGGGTCAGCGCCGTCACCAGGGCGCGCAGCACGGGGTCGTCGCCGGCGAGGCGGCGGGCGCGGTCGTAGTGCGGGCGGGAGGCGGACGGCGTACCCGCGGAGGTGGACGCCGGGGCCGGGGCGGAGGCCGGGGTCGAGGCGGAGGCCGGGGCCGAGGCGGCGATCGGCGCGGCTCCGGCGGCGATGCCCAGGGCGGCGAGCTGGGCGAAGCGGCGTCTGGTGAAGTCGGCGTCCGTGGCGGTCCGGCGGGTGGGGTGGATCACGGCGGTCGGGGCTCCTGGTGGTCGGCGCTCATGGCGGTCAGGGCTCTTGGCGGTCGGGGGTGTTGGTGGTCAGGGCTCTTGGTGGTCAGGGGTGTTGCTGCTCGGGGGTGTTCAGCCGAGGGCGCCGACGACGGTCTTGGTGGCCTGGGCGATCAGCGCGTCGTCGGAGGTGGCGTCGGCCTTGCCGCGGTCGGACAGGACGACGATCACGACCGGGCTCCGGCCGCCGGAGGGCCATGCGACGGCGGCGTCGTTGCGGGTGCCGTAGCCGCCGTTGCCGGTCTTGTCGCCGACCTTCCAGTCGGTGGGCACGCCCGCGCGGATGTAGGGGGCGCCGGTGGTGTTGCCGACGAGCCAGTCGGTCAGCAGTCGGCGCCGGTCCTCCGCGAGGACGTCGCCGAGGGCGTAGCGGCGCAGGTCGGCGGCGAAGGCGCTGGGGGTGCTGGTGTCGCGGGTGTCGCCCGGGGTCGCCTCGTTGAGGGTGGGCTCGGTGCGGTCGACGCTGGTGGTCTGGTCCCCGAGGTCGCGCAGCGACTGCTGGACGGCCGCCGGGCCGCCGAGCTCGGCCATGACGAGGTTGGCTGCGGTGTTGTCGCTGTACTGGATCGCGGCGGCGGCCAGATCACGCACCTTCATGCCGGTGGCGACGTGCTGCGAGGTGATCGGCGCCCACGACAGCACGTCCTCCTGGCGGTACGCGACCACCTTGTCCAGCTCCGCGTCGGAGGCCTTGCGCAGGAGGGCGCCGGCGGCGAGCGACTTGATCGTGGACGCGAACGCGAACCGCTCGTCGGCCCGGTAGGCGATCTCCCGGCCGCTGCCGGTGTCCACCGCGTACACGCCGAGGCGGGCGCCGAACTGCTGCTCAAGCCCCTTGAAGGAAGCACTCGTCGTATCCGCCACAGGCATCGCGCTGGATGCCGCGGCGGGCGTGCCGGCAGTCGCATGGCTAGTGAGTCCCGCAGAGCCGCACCCGCTCAGCAGGGTGGCCGCGAGCAGGGCCACGGCGGGCAGCACGGTACGGGGGCGGCGGAGGGCAGTCGTCATCGGTGGTCTCCCAGGTGGTTCGTGTCGTCACCCTCAGCTAAACAGGCCGTCGGGCCATCAGTCCAAGACCACTATGGTGAAGAGATCGATATAAGAATGCCTATGATTGCTGGCCATGGACCTCTTGGGGCACCTACGCCACTTCCGCGCTGTCGCCGAGGACCGGCACTTCGGCCGCGCCGCCGAGCGCCTGCGGATCGCCCAGCCCTCGCTCTCCCAGCGGATCAAGCGTCTGGAGCGCGAGCTCGGCGTGACCCTGTTCGACCGCGGCCCGCGCGGAGTCGAGCTCACCCCGGCGGGCCTGCTGCTGCTCGCGGAGGCGAAGGAGGTGCTGGAGAGCACCGCCCGCCTCCTCGCCACCGCCGCCGACCTGCGCACCGGCCGGGCGGGCACCCTGCGCGCGGCCGTGCCGCCCGAGCTGGGGCCGGCCGTCCTGGCCGCGCTGCTCACCGGCTTCGAGAGCGCCTCCCCCGGCACCCGGCTCGAACTGCGGGAACTGCCGGTCGCGGTCATGGCGCGCGAACTCGCCCAGCACACGGTGGACGTCGCCGTCGTCCGCCACCCGTGTCCGGCCGCCGGGCTGGCGTTCGGGCCGGTCCTGCACCAGCCGCTCGGCGTCCTGCTCGCCGCCGGGAGCCCGGACGCCGACCGCCCGGAGCTGGCCGTGGCCGAACTGACCGGCCGGCGCCTGGTGTTCTTCCCCCGCGCCACCGCCCCCGCGCTCTACGACGAGATGCTCACCACCCTGACCCGGCACGGCTGCACTCCCGAGGCCGTCGTCGACCCGCCCGGCCCGGACGTCGCGGGCGCACTCGTGCTCACCGGCAGCGCCGTCGCCCTGGTGCCACGCACCGCACCGCCACCGGGTACAGTCTGGCGTCCGCTGACCGGCACCCCGCTGGCCTGGCGCACCTCCACGGCCTGGCCGACCGGGAGCGGCGGGCCCGCCGTCCGGCTGTTCGCCGAGGCCGCCCACGAGGCGCTGACCGAACACGGCGGCCTCCTGCCCCAGCCGCCCAACCCCCCGCTCTTCCCCCGGCCCGCAATGGAGTTCCCGCTGTGACCAGCGACCGCGCCTTCGGCAACCGCGCATCCGGCGACCGCCCCGCCGGCGCCCGCACCGCGCGCGCCCGCATCGCCGCCGCCTTCGCCGACGCCGGCGTCAGCGGCCGGCTGCACGTCCGCGACCTCGACACCGGCACCGAGATCGCCCTCGACGCCGACACCCCGGTCAGCACCTCCAGCGTCCACAAACTCTGCCTCCTGGTCACGCTCTTCCGCGAGGCCGCCGCCGGACGGATCGACCTCACCCGGCAGGTGGACGTCCCCGCCGCCGGCCGCACCTCCGGAGGCACCGGCCTGGCCGCCATGCTCGACGCCGCCCGGCTCTCCCTGCGCGACCTCGCCTACCTGACCGTCGCCGTCAGCGACAACGCCGCCGCCGACGTCCTCTGGGACGAGATCGGCCTCGACACCGTCAACCGCACCATGGCCGACCTCGGCCTGACCCGCACCGTCGCCGTCCACAAGCTCCGCGACCTCATCGCCGCCCTCGCCGAGGACACCGGCCGCGACTCCCCCGTCGACCCCGCCGTCGTCGCCCGCCTCAGAGTCCTCGACCCCACCTTCACCAACCGCAGCACCGCCCGCGACATGACCACCCTGCTCGCCGCCCTCTGGCACGGCGACGCCTGCCCCGGCGAACACGGCGCCGCCCTCCGCCGCCTGCTCGGCCTCCAGGTCTGGCCGCACCGCCTCGCCTCCGGCTTCCCCTACGACGACGTCCGCGTCCACGGCAAGACCGGCACCCTCCCGACCCTGCGCCACGAGGTCGGCGTCGTCGAATACCCCGACGGCGGCCGCTACGCCCTCGCCATCTTCACCCGCGCCGCCGCCACCACCATCACCCTCCCCGCCGCCGACGCCGCCATCGGCACCACCGCCCGCCTCGCCGTCGACGCCCTGCGGGCGATGGCGACCGGGAGGGGCGGCGGCCCGCAGGCCTCGTAGTGCTTCGTTCCTCGGCATCTCGAAGCATGAAGGGCCGCCACCGACCGCTTCGGCGCCGTCCAGGGCTACCCGGGCAACCGCCGCCCCGCCCCGGAGGTCCCCGGCACCCTCCTCAAGCCCCGCGGCCGCACCCGCTGACCCGCGCGTTCGACGGGCACGGAGTCGCTGCGCGCCTTGGTTGCGGGACAACCCTCAGCGAGTTCGGCCACCTCACCGCCCGGCCGGTTCGTCCTCACGCCCCCGGCGGTCGGCCGGGGGCGTGAGGACGCCACCCCGCCCTCACCCGGCAACACCCGACACGTCATGCGCGAACTCGCCAGCCCCACCCCCCTCTCCCAGCCAGGTGCCCCCAACATCTGTCGCACGCGGTCGGCGGTCGGACCATCACCCCACGTCAGAGCAGCCGGTAGGCGATCTCGGTCGACGGCCCGTCCGCCCGGCCCCGGAACCACTCGCGACACACCAGAACAACACACCCCACGCCTCGCCGAAAGTCCGGATGGAAATGACCGAGAACAAGTAAGGTCGAGGTTTGTTCGATTGACCCTCACAAAGGCGGTCTGGATACTGATCGAGCACGACGCAACCGAAACTCGTTGCGAAGCGGACTCCGATTCGAAATTTCATCCGGCTGAGGAGAATCCATGATCTCGAAAGCGAAGAAGGTCGTGAGCTCGTTGGCGATGGCCTTCGCCGCGGCGGCCACGCTCACCGTGGCCGTGCCGTCCGGCAACGCCTTCGCCATCGACCACGTCCAGTGTGACGGGAGCCGCAATGACTTCCTGAAGATCTGGTCGCACCTCGACGGCCGTGACAGCGTCGACTGCTACGCGAACGGGGGGACGATCGGCTTCGGCGGGTGGTGGATCGACCGGATCTCCACGGGGAACAACGACCTGGTCTACTCCGACGCCAACGGCGACTCGGTGAGGGTCAACCGCTGGACCGACATCACGTACCCGAACCGCCCGCCGAGGGTCAACTCCATCCAAATCCTCTGACGAACCGGCGGAGCGGGACCCGAACGGAAATTCGCCCGGCCGCATCACCGCAAGTCCCCGCAGCGATTTGATCGCCGTCGAATTTTCTGTGACGTGAATTCGCTCAATTCCGGTCCACCGGCGCCGGCCATGCCCTCCAGGGGCTGGCCGGCGCCGGCATGTGGTGTCACGGCTGCCCGCCGAACCCCAACGGTCGCCGGAGTGTGCTCGCCCGCCCCGGCCGGGCACCACCGTCGGCCGCTGCCCCGGCGGGGCGGTCGCGGTGGGGGTCAGCGGGTGCTGAAGTCCGCGTTCCAGGAGGCGTTGCCGGTGCGGGCCAGGCCGACCTCGTTGTAGTCGCCGAGCATGATCCCCAGGTGGCCGGGCGACTTGATCCAGCCGTCGACGGCGGCGTCGATGTCGGTGGGGCCGTAGAAGGCGATCTCGCCGAATCCCCTCCCGACGTAGCCGAGGCCCCGCGCGATGCTGCCCGAGTCGCAGAAGTGGCCGGAGACGCGACGCTGGTCCATCTGGTCGGCGTTGCACTTGGCGGCCTGGGAGAGCGTCTGGTTGAGGCGCACCGCCGGCTTGCCGTTCTGGGCGCGCACGGTGTTGAGCCGGTCCAGGAAGCGCTGCTCGACGGAGGTGCCCGGGCCCGGGCCCGGGCCGGTGCCCGACCCGATCAGGTCGAACCGCTGGGACATGCTGCCGTCGCAGTTCTCGACGGTGACCTCCCGGTCGAGGCCGTGGTAGGTCAGACAGCGGTTGTCGCGGGCGTTGTGGAGGTAGGTGCCGCCGCCGGCGGCGGGCTCCAGGGTCCACTGCTGGTTGTCGCCCGCCCACCAGTGGATGAACTGGGTGGACCGGCCGTCGTTGGTGTCCATCTCCAGCACCCGCTCGGTGCCGTTGACGTTGCGGGCGAAGTCGACCCGGTCGCCGGGCTTGTTGGAGATCCAGAACGAGGTGGAGGCGTTCTGGTAGTTGCGGGCGACGATCCGGGAGCCCTCGCCGTCGGAGCTGGCCAGCGAGTTGTGGTTCTGGTGGTCCTGGATCGTGATCATCTGCTCGACCACGGCGGCGTTCGCCGGCGCGGCGAGCAGCGTGATGCTGCTCGCGGATATCGCGGAGACGGCGAGCGCCAGGCCTGCCAGCCGGGTGCGGCGGCGGGTGCCGGTGCTCGGACGGAGGCGGAGGGTCCGGGTGGTGGACGGGTGGGACACGGGAATCTCCTGTTGTCGGTGGACCGCGTGCGGATGCGACTGCGGAACGCGGTCAGGACACCAGGACTGGATTGACGATCGATCAGCAGCGTGTTGACGAACTGCCGTGCGCGGCCCCGCGCGGGCCCCCAGGCCGGCCGCCCCCGACAGTTTGGCAGGCTGAAATAC